>JBCBSO010000343.1:0-5025 GCA_039819205.1 Actinomycetota bacterium | reverse complement strand
GTCGCCCTCGCGTGCCTCGACCTGCTCCGTGTCGGTGTCGTCGGCGACCTCGGCGTCGTCGGCGACCTCGGTGTCGACGACGTCGGTCACCGTGTCTTCGATCGCGGTGTCGTCGACGACCGCGTCGTCCTGCACCGAACTGTCGTCGGCGTCATCGGCGTCATCGAGGTCGGGCGGCGTGTCGACGAGCAGGTCGACGAGCTCGTCGGAGGGATCGTGGCCGTTCTCCACGATCACCAGCTCGTCGCTGGCGTCGAGCGCTTCGCCGTCGACCGAGTCGGCCTCGGCATCGTCGGCGGTATCGGCGTCGTGAGCAACCCCGTTTGCGGACGCGTCAACATCGCGCGTCTCGGTGTCGAGCTCGTCGAGAGCGCGCTCGGTCTTGCTCACCCGCACCAGTGTACGCAGGACAAATGTCAAGGCGCAGTCACGGTGCGCGTCACCACGAACGCGCTCGGAGCGCACCCGCTCACGGGACGCCGGCGTCGTCGAATGCGTTTGTCGCCCGCGCCTGCGCCCACTGGCCGCCGTGACGGACCTCGACAAACACATCGATCGCCTCGGGCGGCCCGCTCGAACGCCATACGGTGATCGTCGCCTCGTGCTCAGCGGCAATGTGCTCCGCCATCGATCGGCCGTGGGTGACACCGGCCAACGCGACGGCATCGGCGGCGGTCTGCGCCTGATTGCGGTCGACGACGCGTCCGCCGAGCTCCGCCGCCGCGAGCACGACAACGACGGCGATGGCCATCGTGGTGAGGAGCAGCGGCGCCGCGGCCTGGCCGCGGTCGCGGGTCACGGTCAGCCGTCGGTGGCGAGGATGGGTGCAACCGAGCCGACGGCGTCGCCGTCGTCGATGTTCATCACTCGCACGCCGGTCGCATCGCGGCCTTGCGACGAGATATCGCGCACGCTGAGGCGAATCGTGATGCCGTTGTTCGACACCACAACGATCTCGTCGTCGAGACCGACCATGAACGCCGCGACCACGGTGCCCTTCTTGCCGGTGAGCTTGATGCCCCGCACGCCCTGACCGCCGCGACCCTGGGTATTGAACTTGTCGAGCTGGGTGCGCTTGCCGAACCCGCCCTCGGTCATGATCAGGATCGCAGTGTCGTCCCGGGCGACATCGACCGACACCACACGGTCGTTGCCCGACTTGAGCTTCATCCCGCGCACGCCGCCGGCGGTGCGACCCATCGCCCGCACGTCGTTCTCGTGGAAGCGGATGGTCATGCCGTTGCGGCTGACCATGAAGATGTCGTCGTCGCCGCCGGTTTCGATCACGCGCACCAGCTCGTCGTCGTCGCGCAAGTTGATCGCGATGAGACCATCGCGGCGACTCGAGTCGTAGGCGTCGAATGCGGTCTTCTTGACGGTGCCGTTCTTGGTGGCGAAGAACAGGTACCGCTCGCCGGCGAAGTCGCGGGTATCGATGATCGCTTGAATGTGCTCGTCTGGTTGCAGCGGCAACAGGTTGACGATCGGCATGCCCTTCGCCGTGCGCTCGCGCTCGGGGATGTCCAGCGCCCGCAAGCGATACACCTTGCCGCGATTGGAGAAGAACAACAGATGGGCGTGTGCCGTGGTGAAGATCACATGGCGGACGATGTCGTCGACCTTCAATCTGCCACCCGACACGCCGCGCCCACCGCGCCCCTGGGTTTTGAACGAGCCGGCGGGCACTGCCTTGACGTACTGCGCCTCGGTCATCACGATCACGAGCTCTTTGTCGTCGACGAGATCCTCGATCGACATCTCGCCATCGTCGTAGGTGATCTGACAGACGCGCGGGGTGGCGAACTCGTCTTTGATCTCGGTGATCTCGTCGACGATGACCGAATTGAGCCGATCGGGGTTGTCGAGGATGTCCTGCAGATCGATGATCTTTTCGCGCTCGGTCTCGAGATCGGTCTCGAGGTCGATTCGCGACAGCCGCGTGAGCTGACGCAGCTGCATGTCCAAGATGTCGTTGGCCTGCAATTCCGTGAATTCGAAGGGCTCGGCCATCAACCCGTCGCGCGCCGCGGCGGCGTCCTCGCTGTTGCGGATCAGCGCGATCACTTCATCGATGACGTTGAGCGCCTTGATGCGGCCTTCGAGAATGTGCTCGCGCCGCTTGGCCCTGTCGAGCCGGAACTGCGAGCGCCGGGTGATGACCTCGACTTGATGGGCCACGTAGGCCACGAGCGCATCGCGCAGGTTCACCTGGCGCGGCACGCCATCGACCAGGGCGACCATGTTGATCGAGAATGTCGACTGCAGCTGGGTGAGCTTGAACAGGTTGTTCATCACCACGTTTGCGTTGGCGTCACGCTTCAATGTGATGATCAGGTTGGTATCGCCGCCCGACGACGCATCGTTGACGTCGGCGATGCCATCGAGATCACCGGCGTCGACCAGGTCCTGGATGCGCGAGGCGATCGCCGAGCAGCTGGTTTGGTAGGGCAGCTGGGTGACGACGATTTCCATCCGTCCGTTCTTGCCCTCTTCGATCGCCGCGCTGGCCCGCATCTTCACCGAGCCGCGCCCGGTGCGATAAGCGTCCATGATCCCGGCCCGGCCGAGGATGCTCGCCCCGGTTGGAAAGTCCGGCCCCTTGACGTGCTCCATCAGCTCGTCGGGCGTGGCCTCCGGATTGGCGATCAGATGGACGACGGCGTCGATTACCTCACCGAGGTTGTGCGGTGGGATGTTGGTTGCCATGCCCACGGCGATGCCCTGACTGCCGTTGACGAGCAAGTTCGGGAAGCGCGCCGGCAGGACGACCGGCTCCTCGGTGGTGCCGTCGTAGTTCGGCACCATGTCGACGGTGTCCTCGTCGATGTCGGCGAGCAGCTGCATGGCCAGTGGGTCGAGCCGGCACTCGGTGTAGCGCGATGCGGCCGGACCAAAATCCGGCGAGCCGTAGTTGCCGTGGAAGTCGATGAGCGGATGGCGTAGCGAGAACGGCTGGGCCATCCGCACGAGTGCGTCGTAGATCGCGGAGTCGCCGTGCGGATGGAACCGGGCCATCGTGTCGCCGGACACGCGGGCGCACTTGACGTGGCCGCGGTCGGGCCGAAAGCCCTGCTCTTCCATGTCCCAGATGATCCGCCGGTGCACGGGCTTGAGCCCGTCGCGCACGTCGGGCAGGGCCCGCGACATGATGACCGACATCGCGTAGTCGAGGAACGAGTTCTCCATCTCGTCGTGCAACGAGATCGGCTGGATCGGGTCGTCGGGAGGGGTGGTGTCGTCGGTGTCAGTCATGTCGTCTTTCCTCGATCGAGGGCTCCGTCACGCAGTCGTTGCGCCGCGATGATGGTGCGGTGATGGTGAGGGGCCAGGCTGCCCAACGGCGCCGAAACCGACCATCGTCGATCGTGCGGAGCGATCCGTTCAGTGTACGTGTTTGCGGCGCCCAATCGCGGGACGGTCCACGCCGCTGGCGTACAGCATCTAGCATGCCGAGAATGCCGTCGTTGCTTGAGGAACTCGCCGCCGCGGAGCGCGCCAATCCTGGCTTCACTGACAATCTGCTCGCGGCCCAATCCACCACCGAACGTGCCGCCGTGTTCGCCGACCACGGTCTCTCGCATCTGGCCGATCACCCCGATCTCATGCGGGTGCGGGCGCTCAGCGAGGCCAAGGGCGTACAGCCAACGGAACTCCAGCTCGACGAAGCCGAACTGCGCGAGTTCATCGGCGAGCTGACGATCGAGGACATCGATCATCCGGCATTGCGCACCATGTTCAGCAGCGCCAGTGCGTCAAACATGAACACCATGTACTTCGATCTCTGACGTACGTCGATCCCTGACGTACTTCGACATCCGGGCTACTCCGCCCGCCGCCCAGCGCGGGCGCGTAGCAACTCGACTCGCAGCACCTCAGCGTCGGGAAACCCTGCTTCGCGCATCCACTCGGTGACGTCGGTATCGAGGGTCCAGTCTTCGGAGCCAGCGTGCTCGGCGAGCAGTTCAACCAGCGGCGTATCGTCGCGTTCGATCAGGTCATACAGCTCGCCGGCGCGGCCGTGAAACTCGGCGGTTTCCGTCATCCAGGTCGAGTACTCGTCGTCGAGCCGAAGCATGTCGCTGAGGGCCCGCGATGTACCGCGGAGCCCATTTGCGCCGATCGCGAAGCGTCGAAGTCGCCGAGCGACCGCCTCGTCGTGCATCAGTGACCGGAAGTCGTCGTCGGTCAGGTCGTTTGCCTGGCACCATGCGTCGAGGGCTGCCTGATCGAGGAGGCCGTGGCGGCGGCGATGCCGCTCGACTTCGGCGGCGACGGCCGTGTCGTCGACGCCGATCCCGAACTCGGCGGCAAGCCGCACCAACGCGAGCCGGTCGAGCGCCGACCGGTTGAAGCGCCGGAACTCGGGCATGTGCAAGGCGAGGTGATAGCCGAGCTCGGCAAAGCTCACCTCGGAACCACCGCGGTCGCTGGTGCGATCGCGCTCGCGCAATGCGACGAAGTACGGCGAGGTCTCGAACTGGAAGCTTGGAGTGTGCGGTGCGAGGTCGGGAAGCAACGCGGCCAGGGTCCCCAACAGTTCCATGGCGTCAGCCCGCTTCTGGTCGACAAGCCCGGTACGTAACTGGCCATCGATTAACTCGAGCACACGCTCGGAGCTCCCGATGGCGGCAGCCTCACGGAGCATGGAGGCGACGTTGCGGTCGGCGTAATGCAGGCGCCCGGCGACATCGAGGATCGCGCTGCTCTCGGCATCGTTGGCCTCGCCGGCGGACTGCGCGGCAAGCATCGTGGCGCGCACATTAACGAGCGGGATCGACAGGGGACGGAAGTCGGTGTCGGCTTCTCCGTGGATCAGTGCTACCTCGTCATCGCCATCGATCACGCCGGCGGCGTACCACTGATAGATCTGCCCGACTCCCACCGTTCCGAAGCGTTGGGTCTCCGCTGCCCGAAGTGCTCCCATGCTGCTCGCCCCATACACGTGGACGCCTCGGCTGAGCGCGTACAGGAGCTCCTTGTACCAAACGCTCAACCGTCTGTCGAAGACGCCGTCGATCAGCGCAA
>JBCBSO010000342.1:0-5032 GCA_039819205.1 Actinomycetota bacterium | reverse complement strand
ACTTTGCGTGTGTCGATGGGTGGAAGATGTACCAGGGCGCAACCGTGCCCGGGTTCCCGCAACAACAGCATCGCGGCTTGGACTCCATCCCCGTCTTGCGCGGCGGGTACTGCGACCACAGCGACTCGCTGCGCAGGTAGGTGATGGTTTCGAAGCCGCGATGTGGTGTTGCGGGAACCCGGGCACGGTGGCGCCGTGGTACATGTTCCACCCGTCGACACCCGCAAAGTCCTGGCCGATCTCGCGGCCGGTCAGCGGTGCGTCGGGGCCGAGTTGGGCGTTCCCGGTGGGGTAGTCGTCGAGGTGGTGGGCGACGAACAGGAACGGGTCGATCGTTGGCCACTGCGGGCCGAGGGGGAAGGTCTGCAGCACTGCGCCGGACATGTCGACGAGTCTACCGGGAATAGTTGAGAGCGCAACGAAATGCGCTCGTTGGGGTTAGCGGCGCGTGTACCGCAGATCGGTGGCTCGCCGGCCTTCGTCGATGCCGCGCTGTTCGAAGCGAGTCAGCGGACGGTCCGGTGGGTGCCCGATCACGCGCGATCGGTCGATCGGTCCGCCGATCAGCCGCGGCTCGCGGTCGGCGGCTGCCTGCATCGCCTCGGCATAGTCGGCGATGTCGGTCGCCATGGCGAGCGTGCCGCCTACCCGGAGGCGGTCGGCGAAGGCAGCGATGGTGTCGGCAGCGACAAGGCGACGATGGTGCTGGCGTGGTTTGGGCCAGGGATCGGGGAAGAACACGTGCACACCCGCCAGCGACGCCGCAGGGACGCGATCGAGGAACCGCAAGCTGTCGCCGAACACGACCCGAACATTCGTCAGGCCCTCCTGCTCGATGGCGTCGAGCACCGTGGCGACGCCGGGTGTGTGCACCTCGATGCCGATGATGCCGATCGATGGCGAGCGGCGGGCCAGGTCGAGCACGCTCTCGCCGTGCCCAAAGCCGATGTCGAGCACCGTGTTGATACCGGGGTCGACCTCCTGTGCGTCGACCTGCCGCTCAAACACGGTCGCCCAGTCGAGCGGCGGGCCCGACTCGTCGAGCCCCCAGTGGTCGAGCCAGTTCAAGAATCGCTGCTCGCGGCCCGGTGCCATTGATCGGCGGCGCAGCTTGTACGTCGACGAGGTGCGAGCGACCGACCGCGCAGCGGACATCGATCCGTTCTAGCGCGACTCGGCCGGGCGACCCACAATGGGTTGGTGCAGGACGATGCGCGAGATGACTCCGATCAGGTGCCGATGGATGCGCTGCGCGCCGTCGAACGCCGGGTGCTCTGGCTGGCAACGCGGATGATCGATCACGCCAATCGTGAACGACCCGCTCCAATTCGCCCCGATCTAGCGATCAAGGTCGGCGGCCACCAGGCGTCGTCTGCCTCGATGGTGTCGATCATGACGGCGTTGTGGTTCGGACATCTCACCGGCGACGACAAGGTGGCGGTGAAGCCGCACGCCAGCCCGGTGTACCACGCCATCAAGTACCTCACCGGTGAGCTGGATCGGCGTTATCTCACCGAGCTGCGCTCGTTCGGCGGTTTGCAGGCGTATCCGAGCCGAACCAAGGATCCCGACGTGGCCGATTTCTCGACCGGCTCGGTCGGGCTCGGTGCCGTGGCGCCACTGTTCGCCGCGATGGCGCGCCGTTACGTCGAGCAACGCACGAGCGCGGACGGCGCGGCCCGATTCATCGCCCTGGTCGGTGACGCCGAACTCGACGAGGGCAACGTGTGGGAAGCGATTGCCGAACCGGCGCTCCACGGGTTGGGCAACGTGATGCTCGTGGTCGATGCCAACCGGCAGAGCCTCGATCGGGTGATTCCCGACCAGAAGATCAAGAAGTTGATGGAGTTCTTCGATGGCGCCGGGTGGCACGTCGTCGAAGCAAAGTACGGACGTCGCCTCACCGACGCGTTCGAACGGCCAGGCGGGAACGCCTTGCGCGCCCACATCGATGCCATGGAGAACGAGCGCTACCAGTCGTTGTTCGGTCTACGTGGGTCGGCGCTGCGCGAACGATTCGTCGACGGTGGCCGCAAACGGCTGCGCGCCGTCGTCGACGACATCCCCGACGACGAACTCGGACCGTTGGTCACCAACCTCGGCGGACACGACCTCGAGTTGTTGATCGACAGTTACCGCCAATGCGATGCCGTCACCGATCGCCCGAGCGTGGTGTTTGCGTACACGATCAAGGGGTGGGGTCTGCCGATCGCCGGTGATCCGCTCAATCACGCGGCGCTGCTCACCGGCGCCCAAATCGACGACCTGCGATCCGAGATCGGGCTCGATACGGCGACGGAATGGGATCGATTCGACGCCGACTCGCCCGAGGGCCACTTATGCGCTGGGACCGGCGGCGAGCTCAACAACCAACCACTTCGGCCGCGCCCGATCGTGCCGATCCCGGACGCCGCCGGCGTCATGGCCGCTGGCACGGTGAGTACGCAGGAGACGTTCGGGCGCGTCCTCACCTCGCTCGCCGGCGTCGACGCCGTGGCCGAGCGCATGGTCACCCTGTCGCCCGACGTGAGCGTGTCGACCAACCTCGGTGGGTGGA
The DNA here is from genome assembly GCA_039819205.1 of Actinomycetota bacterium. Lineage (GTDB taxonomy): Bacteria > Actinomycetota > Acidimicrobiia > Acidimicrobiales > Ilumatobacteraceae > JABSQH01. Next base: position 2,475 of record JBCBSO010000342.1, on the reverse strand, counting down.
TCAACAAGATGGGGGTGTTCGCGCCGTCCGAGCGTCCCGACGAACTCGGTGAAGACCGCCTGCTTCGCTGGCAGCAGACGCCCGACGGACACCATGTGGAACTCGGCATCAGCGAGATGAACCTGTTCCTCGCGTTGCACGCCTTCGGCTTGGGACACGAGTTGCACGACCACCATCTGCTGCCGATCGGCACGGTGTACGACCCGTTCGTCTGCCGCGGGCTCGACGCGTTGATCTATGCGCTGTACAACGGCGCCCGGTTTGTCGTCGTGGGGACGCCGGCCGGCGTCACCCTCGCTCCGGAGGGCGGCGCTCACCAGTCGTCGATCACTCCGTCGATCGGGCTCGAGTTGCCGGGCATCACCACGGTGGAACCGGCCTATGCCCGCGCCCTCGACTGGTTGCTGTGCGACGGGTTGCAGCGGCTTGGATTTCCCGACGGAGACTCGTTGTACGCCCGGCTGTCGACCCGTCCGCTCGATCAGTCACCGTTCACCGCGGCCGACGCGCGGCTCGGGACCGAGCGGTTGCGCTCCGACGTGTTGGCGGGCGGCTACCGGCTGGTCGAACCCGATGATCCACCGCTCGCCGTGATCGCCGCTTCTGGGCCGGTTGTCGCCGAGGCGGTGGCTGCTGCGCAGTTGCTTGCCGACGAAGAGGTGCCCGTCGTGGTGCTCGATGTGACCAGTTCCGATCGTCTGTACCGCAGTTGGCGTGACGAGCTCCGTCGTGCCGGGCGCGAGGCACGCCCGCACCGGTCGGCGCATCACGTGGCCAATCTGCTGCACCCATCTGAACGGCGGCTCCCGATCGTGACCGTGCACGACGCGGCGTCGCACCACCTCGCGTGGTTGGGGTCCGTGTTCGGCGCACCGGCCGTGCCGGTCGGCGTGGACGAGTTCGGTCAGTCCGGAACGATCACCGAGCTCTATGCCCACTTCGATCTGCTCCCCGAACAGATCGCCAACGCGGCGCTCGTCGCGCTTGCTCCGTAGACGCCCTACGCCGGCACCGTCGGCTGATGGATGGTGGCGTTGGCGTCCTGCTCGAGCGGCGGGGCTGGATCGTTCAGTAGGTCGGCGGCGCGGGCCCGCTCGTCTGCACTAAACGGACGCACCGTGTGGCAGAACTCAACCATGTTGTTCATCGGATCGCGGATGTAGATGCTCACGCAGAACTCATGGTCGACCTCGAGCACCGTGAAGCCGTGGTCCTGCCACCGGCGACGGTGCTCGTCGAGCACCTCACGCGTGGGTGCATCGAACGCGAGATGGTTCACCCACCACGGCAGCCCGGCGGCGGCGTTGAGGTCGACACCGAAGTCGGCGCCGATCTCGTCGTCGTGGATTTCCCAGAAGGCGATCATTCCCGGGTCGCCAGAATCCGGATCATCGGTCGTGCCCGTGGCATAGAAGAAGTGCTTGCTGAAGCCGTCGCCCTCGTTCGGCGTCGGCGCTGCGACGACCTTGACGAGTTCGAAGCCCATCACCTCGGTGTAGAAGCGGTGCGTCGCCTCGGTGTCGTTGGTGGCCAGCGCGACGTGGTGGAAACCCATGCCCACATGATCGCGCCCGCCGCATGTGGTCGACGGGTCAGGGGCCGGGCATGCTGTGGGCATGTTCCTCGGTGAGGACCTCTTGGCCTACCTCGTGCTCGCCTTCGGTGGAGCGCTGTTCGTCGGAAACCTGTTCGCCGTCGTTCGTCCCCCCGAGCGTCAACTCGACGACGAGAACCTCGAGCGGGCGCCAGTGGCGCGCAGCCTCACGTTCAGCGCGCTCGGACTGGTCGCGGCGATCTGGGCGCTGGCGTCGCTGATCTCGGGCTGATGTCCGGCCGATCTCGCGGTGATCAGCCGTTGCTGAACACGCTGATCGTGACCAGCTGCTCTCCGCTGCTCCCGAGGCCGTTGACCGCCACCGTGAATTCGCCGCTCTCATACGTGGCTGTGATGTCGTCGCCCGATGTGAACACGCCCGTCTCTTCGAATCCCGCCGTTTCGAGCGCTGCGCCGTAGGCCTCGACGTACTCGACCGGTGAGCCCTCGACGTTGCCGGTCACCGAGCTCTGACCACCGGTGTCGTCACCGAAGAACGACGATGCGGTGACTGCCAAGTTCTCCGGGGTCGGGACGGCAGACGGCCACTCGTCGGGGATGTCGCCACCTTCGCTGAACTCGAACGAGCCGTCGTCGCTTTCGAACACGACGTCGCCGTCCTCGCCATCGATGGAGAAGTCGGCATTGCCGTCTTCTCCCTCCACGGTGAACCCGTCGTCGGTGGCCTGGCCGGTGAACACTTCACCGTCTTCGCCTTCCACGACGAAGTTGCCGTCCTCGTCGACGGAGAAGCTGCCCTCGTCGGAGTCGAAGGAGAACCCGCCGTCGTCGAGGTCGATCTCGACGTCGCCGCCGCTTTGCGACTCGATCAGCTGCTCGATCCCTTCCTCGGTTGCCGAGCTGCACGCCGCGAAGAGCAC
>JBCBSO010000341.1:0-5045 GCA_039819205.1 Actinomycetota bacterium | reverse complement strand
GGCTTCGATCACGTACACCGTCGTGCCAACCACGGCGAACTGCACGTTGATCAGGCCGCGCACATCGAGCCGGGCAGCGATCGCTGCGGTGTACGCCTCGATCACCTCGACGACCCAAGGCAGCAGCGATGGCGGCGGAATCGCACATGCGGAGTCGCCAGAGTGCACGCCTGCCTCCTCGACGTGCTCCATCACTCCCCCGATGAGCACCTCTCCGGTGGCGTCGCGGATGGCGTCGACATCGACCTCGGTGGCATCGGCGAGGAACCGATCGATCAGCACGGGTCGCTCGGCGGAGAGCCCGCCCTCGCGACCAAGGGTTCCGGCGCCAGCGAGTTCGGCCATCGCCGTGGCGAGGTCGTTGCGGTCGTGGACGATCTGCATGGCCCGTCCACCGAGCACATACGACGGCCGGACCAACACCGGGAATCCAATGCGGTCGGTGATGGCCAACGCTTCTTCGAGGTCGCGGGCGGTGCCGCCCGGCGGCTGTGGAATCAACAGTTCGTCGCAGATCGCGTTCCACCGCTCGCGGTCCTCGGCGGCATCGATCGAGTCCGAGCTCGTCCCAGCGATCAACGACGCGGGGAGCTGGCCAGCGAGCTTCAACGGGGTCTGCCCACCGAGCGACACGATCACCGCATCGGGCCGTTCGGCGTCGAGCACCTCGGTGACGTCGTCGACGGTGAGCGGTTCGAAGTAGAGCCGATCGGAGGTGTCGTAGTCGGTCGAGACGGTCTCCGGATTGCAGTTGACCATGATCGTCTCGTAGCCGGCTTCTGCTGCGGCGAACGAGGCGTGGACACAGCAATAGTCGAACTCGATCCCCTGTCCGATCCGGTTGGGGCCAGATCCCAAGATGACCACCTTGCGGTTGGCCGTCGGTTGCGCCTCGTCTTCGTCTTCCCACGCGGAGTACAAGTAGGGCGTCTGCGCGGCGAACTCGGCGGCGCAGGTGTCAACCGTCTTGTACGTCGGGTGCACGTCGGCATCACGGCGGGCCGTGCGGATGGCGGCCACGGGCTCGCCCCAAATGTGCGCCAACTGGCCGTCGGTGAACCCGAGCTGCTTGGCTCGCCGCCACTCGCGCCGAGACAGCGTCGCCGGCGACTCGCCGGCGAGCGCTATGCGCGCTTCGACAATGCGCGCCATCTGATCGAGAAACCACGGATCGATGTAGGTGGTGGTGTGCAACTCGTCGACACTCGTCCCCCGCCGCAGTAGCTCGGCGATCTGCCCCAGCCGATCGGGCGTCGGCGTGGCCGTGGCGGTGAGCAGGTCTGCGGTGTCGGTGTCGGCGAGGAGGTCCTCGGCAGGATCGGCCCCGAATCCGAGGCGGCCCTGTTCGAGTGAACGCATCGCCTTCTGCAGGCTCTCGGGGAACGTCCGCCCAATCGCCATGACCTCGCCAACCGACTGCATCTGCGTCACGAGCACGCCGTCGGTGCCGGGCAGTTTCTCGAACGCCCAGCGCGGGATCTTGGTGACCACGTAGTCCAACACCGGCTCGAAGCTGGCCGGAGTCGCGTGATCGAACGGCGCCGCGCCTTCCTGGACCCGTCGTTCAGAGCCAGAGCCCCGGTTCGGCACGGCGGCGGCTCCAGCCGCTTCGCCGGCCGCATCGAGCGCCGTAATGTCGTTCGGCACCTCGTCCAAGCGGTAGCCGACGGCGAGTTTGGCGGCGATCTTGGCGATCGGGAAGCCGGTCGCCTTCGACGCCAGCGCCGACGAACGCGACACCCGCGGGTTCATTTCGATCACCACTTGGCGACCCGTCTCGGGATCGACGGCAAACTGCACGTTCGATCCGCCGGTCTCCACTCCCACTCGGCGGATGCAGGCGATCGCCGCATCGCGCATCTCCTGATACTCAACGTCGGTAAGCGTCTGGATCGGCGCAACGGTGATCGAGTCGCCGGTGTGCACGCCCATCGCGTCGACGTTCTCGATGCCGCAGATGATCACGCAGTTGTCGGCGTGATCGCGCATCACCTCGAGTTCGAACTCTTTCCACCCCTCAATCGACTCTTCGACGAGGATCTCCGTGATCGGGCTGGCGTCGAGGCCGCCCGACGCGATCCGCTCGAAGTCTTCGGGCGTCTTGGCGATCCCGGTCCCCCGTCCCCCGAGGATGTAGGCCGGCCGTACGATCACCGGCAGGCCGATTCGCTCGAGGATCTCGTGCGCTTCATCCATCGTGCGCGCGGTGCCCGAGCGGGGCACATCGAGTCCGATCTCGACCATCGCCACCTTGAACTGCTCGCGATCCTCGGCTGTCGCGATCGCTTCGGCGTTGGCACCGATCATCTCCGGGGTACCCGGCACTCCGATCAGGCCACGCTCGAACAACTCCATCGCCAGGTTGAGCCCCGTCTGACCGCCGAGCGTGGGCAGCACGGCATCGGGCTGCTCTGCCTCGATGATCGCCGCGAGGTACTCCCACGTCAGCGGCTCGATGTAGGTCGCGTCGGCGAAGTCGGGGTCGGTCATGATCGTGGCCGGGTTGGAGTTGGCGAGGATCACGCGGTAGCCCTCGTCGCGCAGCACGCGACACGCCTGCGTGCCGGAGTAGTCGAACTCACACGCCTGCCCGATCACGATCGGACCAGAGCCGATGATCAGAATCGATTCGATGTCGTCGCGGCGGGGCATCAGTCGCTCCCATCCATCAGCGCACCGAACTCAGCGAACATGTAGTTGGCATCGTGCGGACCCGGATTGGCCTCGGGGTGGTGCTGCACGCTGAAGGCCGGCGCGTCGTTCACCCGCATTCCCTGGCAGACACCATCGTTCAAGTTGACGTGGGTCATCGTCGCTTTCCCGCTCAAGCTGTCGGGATCGACAGCGAAGTTGTGGTTCTGGCTGGTGATTTCGACGCGACCGGTCGCATCGTTGCGCACTGGATGGTTGCCGCCGTGGTGCCCGAACGGCAGCTTCACCGTGTCGGCACCAATCGCCCGCCCCAACAGCTGGTGGCCGAGACAGATTCCGAAGATCGGCACCTCGCCCAGCAGCTCAGCGATCGTGTCGACGGCGTAGGGCACCATCGCCGGGTCGCCCGGACCATTGCTGAGGAACACCCCATCGGGTTCGCGGGCGAGGATGTCGGCGGCAGAAGTCGACGCCGGCACCACCTCGACGCGGCCGAGCCGAGCGAGGCTGCGACCGATGTTGCGTTTCATCCCAAAGTCGATGGCGACGATCGATCGTGTTGCCGACGGGTCGGCGGGCTCGAGCGTGTACGCCTCGGCGGTCGTCACCTGGGCCACCAAGTCGACGCCATCGGTACCGGGCTCGTCACGTGCCGCGGCCAGCAGCGTCCGTTCGTCGGCACTGCCAAACGCGCCGGTCATCGCGCCGTCGACGCGCAGCACGCGCGTGAGCCGCCGCGTGTCCACGCCGGCAATCGCGGGGATGCCGACGTCGCGCAAGAACTCGCGAATCGACCGTTCGGAACGCTGGTTACTGGCCCGCCGAGCCAAGTCGCGCACGACGATGCCCCGGCAGAATGCGCCGCGCGACTCGTCGTCGACGGCGTTCACGCCGTAGTTGCCGATGTGCGCAGTGGTAAACGTGATGATTTGGCCGGCGTAACTCGGATCGGTGATCACCTCCTGGTACCCCGAGTGCACGGTGTTGAAGACCACCTCACCGCGGGCGATCTGGTCGTCGTCGAGGCCGTACAGATCACCCTCGAACACCGATCCGTCGGCGAGGACCAGCCGGCCTGCGCGCAGTGATGGTGTTGCGGTCTCGGGAGGTTCTTGCATGTTCATCCAGTCTAGTGAATGGTCATTCGGTTCGTTCGCGTGAAACGCCGATGTTCAGCGCGTCGCCTGCCCGTCGTCGACGACAACGTCTCCGGCGAGCACCGTCCAACGAGTGCGGCCGCGCAGCGGAACACCAACAAACGGGGTGTTGTGGCTCTTGCTCGCGAGTTGCGACGGCACCACCTCCCACTCGTGATCGGGATCGAACACCGTGAGGTTGGCCGGCTCGTCGACGGCGATCGGGCGACCGTGTACGTCGTCGATGCGGGCGATGCGCGCCGGGCGCCACGACAGGGCGCCGATCACCTCCACCAGCGACATGTCGAGATGGGCCAGGGCAACGCCGAGCGCGGTCTCCAATCCGACCATGCCCGGCGGCGCCTCGTCGAGCGGTTGCTCCTTCGACTCGGGGGTGTGCGGCGCGTGGTCGGTAGCCACCGCGTCGATCGTGCCGTCGAGCAACCCGCGGCGTACAGCCTCGACGTCGGCCATTGTGCGCAACGGCGGATTGACCTTATACAGGGCCTGATACGACGCGAGGCGTTCGTCGGTGAGGCTGATGTGGTGTGGCGTCGCTTCGGCCGTGACCGCAAGCCCATCGGCCTTCGCAGCGCGGACGAGCTCGACACTGCGCGCCGTCGACAGATGCAGCAGGTGCACCGGCGCGCCGGTGAGACGCGACAACTCAATGTCACGATGCACCATCAGCTCCTCTGCCACGGCCGGCCAACCAGGGAGGCCCAGCCGACTACAGCACTCACCTTCGTGCATCACCGCGTCGCGGGTCAGCGGCTCGACCTCACAATGCTGTGCCAGGGTCACCCCGAGCCCGCCGGCGTACTCGAGGGCACGACGCATCAGCTGTGGATCCTGGACACCGTTGCCGTCGTCGGTGAAGATCCGTACGCCGACTGCGGCAAGCTCAGCGAACGGCGTCAGCTGGGTACCAGCGCGACCGACGGTGATCGAACCCGATGGCCGAACGTCGCACAAACCGGCGCGTTCGCCCTGGCGGCGCACGAAGTCGACCACCTCCACCGAGTCCTGCGTTGGATCGGTGTTGGGCATTGCCACGATCGCGGTGTAGCCCCCGCAGGCGGCGGCACGCGAACCGGTCTCGATCGTCTCGGCTTCCTCGCGCCCGGGCTCGCGTAGATGCGTATGGAGGTCGACGAACCCCGGCGATACAACACAACCCGCTGCGTCAATCTCCTGATCGCCGTCGTTGGCCTCCACCTCCGGGCCGACGTCGACGATGCGCCCGTCGGCAATGCG
>JBCBSO010000340.1:0-5056 GCA_039819205.1 Actinomycetota bacterium | reverse complement strand
ATGAACTCGTTGCGTCGATTCAGTTTGACGGTGGTGATCTGCGCTCCGATGCGCTGTACGTCTCAATTGACCCGAACGGGAACGTGGCGATTCCCTGGCGCGGATCCCACGTTGCGGAGCTGCCGCCATCCTGCTGCACGGTCGCGCGAATCGGTTCTGGCCAGCCCGGGTCAATTGAGACGTACAGCGCATCGGAGCGCAGATCACCACCGTCAAACTGAATCGACGCAACGAGTTCATGCTCGAGCGGGACGGGTAAGGGGTCGAGCTGCACCGTGGCCCGCCACCGTCCTCCAGCGGACGCCGTGGTTGTCGCGATCTCTTGGCCGGCATTGAGGATGGTGACCGTCGATCCGGCTGGCGCGCGCCCATACAACGGGGTGGTCCCGGTTGCTGTTCGTGTCGGTCCATCGAGCGTGACCTGGGCAACCGACAACGTCCCGATACCGATGAGATCGCCCGGTGGCGGTGCATCGTCGTGCACGATCCGTGCCGCCACCGGGAGATCGCCGATCGTCGGATCGTCGATCCGGAGGTGGTAGCTCAGCACCCCAGTCGCCGACGGAGCGAGGTCGCCGAGCTCGACCACGAGGTTGCCGTCGACGTCAATCGCACCGTCGATCGGTTCGCCGTCGAGGAGTGTGCCATCGGCGTCGAGCGTGGTCCCCGGGGGGATGCTCAGCACCGCTGCGGCGTTGCGCGTCTCGGCGAGTCCGTTGACGAACGTGGCCCGCACACGAGCGAGCTCGTCGGGGAGGAGCTGCGGTGGTTCGACGGTGACGGCGTTGCCCTTGGCGTTGAATCGCCCCGCCGCATCCGGACGGATCACGCCGAGGTCGACTTCCTGACCAGCGGCGACCGTGATCGAGAGCTGGGTGAGGTACACCTCTCCGGTGTCCGGATCCCACCAGCTGATCGTGGCGTTCCACGTGCCCGGCTCCGGGATGAATATCCGCAGACCGTTGCGGCCCGTCAGACCGACCGGGAGTGTTGTCGTCGGGCGTCCGGTGACGCCGGGACGTGTGACCACCGCCTGGAAGACCGACCCGACGAGTGGGTTGTCGTCTCGATCGACCAGCGTGCCGGTCACCGTGGCTGCGGGCTCGATGATGAACTCGACATCGATCACCGTTTCGAGTCCGAATTCCACGATCTCACACTGCGGTGGCAGACCCCTGCGGAACGCCTCGACGCAGTACTCGCGTTCGAGTCCGCGTTGCGCAGTGACGATGAAACTCGGGCGGGCTTCGCCGAATTGCTGGTTCCCGGGCCCGGTGAACCGCAACCCGTACTGACTTCCGTCCGACACCGTGCCGTCGGGTTCGACGACGGAGATGTCGAATCGAATCGTGTACTCGTGCACGCCTCGAGTGCGCAGCGTGACCTCAGCGACGTCGGGCGGCTCGGGCACGCTGATCGTCTCCACCACGAGGCCTTCACCCACCCGCGGGCTCCCGCTGCCCGCGGACACCGTTGCGAGGCCGGGTTCAGCAGCGATCTCGAATGAGCCGTCCGCCGCGGGAGCAACCGTTCGCGTGTCATCGTTCTGCGTGACGGCAACGGTCGACTGCGAGGGCGTGCCGTCGTCGTTGAGCACGGTCCCGCGGATGGTGCCGCGCAAGGTCTCCAATGCGGTGAAGGTGATGGTCTGTTCGCCGGCGACGATCGTCTCGGTGCGACTCTGTGGATCGATCCCAGGTCCACTGACCTCGAACCGCAGTTCTTCCCCGGCCACCGTCGAGTCGAACTCGGGGAAGCTGCGGCCCGGTCCGCCGAGTCCGGTGAAGCGGGTATCGCGCAGCTCGTCGGTGGAGGTGTCGAAGATGTCGATGCGCGCGCCATCGACTGGGTCGCCCTCGTCGTTGAACACCTCGAAGAACACCACTCCGAGAGGTCGCGGGACGAGCATGGCGTCGAGGAACCGGCCTTGCGTGAGCGTCTGGTCGACGAGGCTCGACTCGAGCGTGTTCCATGAAGTGTTCAGCTCGATGTTCGCCAGTTCGCTGGGCAGGAAGCCGGAGAACTCGGTGATCCCGCCACCCAGCAGGATGGCGTCGCGCGCCGGCGTCGTGCTGCCCCGTGTCGTCAGCGTCCACTCATCTTCGGGGCCGAAGCCGAAGGCATCCGGTGCAGCGTCGACGTTCACGCGCACCCCGGCAGACACATCGAGGGGCAACGCCGGATCTGTGCCGGTCGCTGAGGCGCCATCGGGGTGCTCCACGTCGACGGCGAACGACGCGATTTCGGCGATCCCGTCGTCGACCACAAACTCGGCGACGTAGTTTCCGGGAGCGCCGAACGGGTCAGGTGGCAGCGGGATCGTCATCGTGCGCGCCGCAGGCGCCGGAAGCGGGTTGACCGGGTCGTCCTCGGCGAACCACGACAGGTACGACAACGTCGCGGTCGCAGTGAGCCCCGGAGCGGCCACGGCTTCGAGGCGGGCCGTCTCTCCGAGCACAGCGAACGGCGAGCCGAGGATCTGCTCGACGCGGAACTCGACCCGATCGACGGTGACGTCGGGCGTGGTGATCTCGCGCTCCACAGTGTGCGGCGACACTGTCGCGCCATCGAGTCGGCCGACGCGGTAGCGATAGGTCGTGTCGGGGTCGAGGCCGTCGTCGTGGAACTCCGTCGTGGTGTCGTCTACCTCGCCGACCGCGGCGAACGCTCCGCCCCCGTCGGATCGGAACACTCGATAGCCGGTCAGGCCGGCTGGGTTGGCAGGATCCCACGACAGCGATGCGGTGGTCGCCGATGTCGCCGACCCGGTGAGCGCGGCCGAGCCTGCACCCACTCCGGACGCAGTCGTGACGTCGACCGTCAGGCGGTCGGTCCGTTGATCGGCGGTGTCGAATGCCTCGACGCCGATCTCGTAGTCGGTGTCGGGTTCGAGATCGCCGACGGTGGCTGACGTGACGTCGCCGTCGATGATGGCCACCGATGCGCCGTCGACGAACAGCTCGTACCCGGTCACTGCGGTGTCGTCAATTGCGGCATCCCACTGGACATCGACGAACGTCGCGCCGGCCTGATCGACGGTGATCGCCGATCCGCCGGGAAACGCCGGAGCGGCGTTGCCGAGACGCTGGGCGAGGAAGGCGTCGTTCCCCGCATTGATGTCGACCTGCTCGGTGTGGTCGACCGACGAGCTATCGAAGGCGATCCACTCGCCGGATTCGTCGACCGAGGGGCGGACGCTGGCGCCCGACTCGATGCAGTCGTCGCAGGGCCGCGACACGATCAGCGTCTCGGCGGTCGCCACGTCGTAGCTCGACACGCTGCCGAACTCCTCGCAGTTGCCAGAGAACCCTGTCACGCAATCGAGCAGGTAGGTGTCGTACACCAACGTGCTCCCGTCGCCGCTGAGCCACGGGTTGCGCAGTTCGGCGGCATCGAACGACAGGTCGAACACCGTGGTGGGGGTGTCCTCGCCACGGCGCAGCAGCTTGATCTCTTGGGTGTCGAATGCGCCACCGCTCACGTAGGCCGCAAGCTGACCGTCGTCGCTCATGGTGAACTGCGTGAGGTCGGCGATGTCGTCGACCGCCGAGTCGGTGATCTCGTCGGTCGCCCGGTCGTAGAACCCGACCCGTCGCTCGCCCACCTCCTCGTAGCCCACTGCGATCGTCGCGGCGTCGCCGGAGAGGGCGTAGTTGCGGAACGGCGCGCCGGGGATGCCGGGCACGACGGTCAGCGGACCCGACTGCCACTCGCCTTCGAGGAGGTCGCCGAACCCGGGGCCGCCTGCGCCGAACAGGATCGTCAAGCCATCGTCGCTCAGTTGGGGTGGCATATAGAACGTGTAGATCGCGTCGTCGGCGGTGATCCTCGTCGTGGTGCCGGCTTGCCGATCGCGCACGAAGACGTCGGTCTTGCCGTTGCTGTCGTTGGCCACCAACCCATCGGCTTCGGAGATGAACGACACGTATCTCCCATCGGCACTGGTGCGCGCGAATCCGGTGAATGGCGCATCGGCTGGCGAGCCGTCGGGACGTTGGCTGACGAGGTCGGTCGTGCCGGTAGCGAGGTCGCGTGCATACACCTCGGGGTTTCCGGTGGTCGCCGGTGTCGTCAGATTGGTCGCCGTCGACGTGAACACGAGCGTCGAGCCGTCGTCGCTGATCACCGCATGTGTCGACTCACCGGCGGCCTGCACCCCGGGCGCCGGATCGGAGATCCGGGTGATGGCGTAGTCGGATGACGACGCCACGCTGATCGGCGGACTGGTGACGACCAGGCTGACGGCGATGATGGTCACGGTCAGCAGCGTGGCGACGACACTGCGTGACGACTCAGGGCGGTTCCGCTCGCTCATGGCGCGGACCGTACGAACGGGGCGTCAGCGAGACGTCAGCGACGGGCCGCCATGGCTGGCACCGATGAGGCAAACCCGTGGATGTGTGGGTTTCGCTCATCGGTGGGGGCGGCGGCTGACCATCGGTGAGGCGAACCCGTGGATGTGTGGGTTTCGCTCATCGGTGGGGGCGGCGGCTGTGCATCGGTGAGGCAAACCCGTGGATGTGCGGGTCTCGCTCACCGCTCCGACGGTCTGGGCGGGGTGCTGGCGTGACTACGGTCACGGAGATGACCACCGCCTCACTCGACGACCTCCCGACGGGCACGATCCACTCGATCGCCGACGTGCTGCGCACCCACGCCGAACGGACGCCCGACCGCGTGGCGCTGATCCTCGACGAGCGTGAACAGACCTGGGGCGAGTTGCTCGCCCGGTCATCGCAGGTGGCCAACGGGATGGCGGCAGCCGGCGTTGGCGCACAAGATCGCGTGGCGTTCCTCGACAAGAACGGCATCGAACACTTCGAGGTGTTCTACGGCGCATCGCTGCTCAACGCGGTGTGTGTCGACGTGAACTGGCGGCTCGCGGCCCCCGAGGTGGAGTTCATCGTCAACGACGCCGAAGCCAAAGTGTTGGTGGTCGGCCCGGACTTCGTTCCGATCCTCGATGCGATCGGCGAGAAGCTCAACACGGTCGCCAAGACACTGGTGATTGGCGCGGCCGCCGCCGGTCTCGACTACGACGACTACGACGAGTGGG
>JBCBSO010000339.1:0-5060 GCA_039819205.1 Actinomycetota bacterium | reverse complement strand
CACCAGGAGCGCCACCCGCTCGTTCATGTCGTCGACGAAACGCAGCGCAACGCGCCCGGCAAGCTGCTTGAGCGTGTCGAGGTGGTACGGCAACACCACCTTCTCGAGCTCGGCGACGAGCCAGCTCGGTCCGATCAAGTACCCCAGACGCGCGGCTGCCATCGACCACGTCTTGGAGAACGTGCGCGTGACCACGAGCGGTCGGTGGTCGTCGACGAGGTCGAGCGCCGACCATCGGGCGAACTGGGCATATGCCTCGTCGACAACCACCAACCCTGGAGCGACATCGAGAAGGTGGTCGACGTCGGCCGGCGGCTCGACCAATCCGGTGGGATTGTTCGGCGAGGTGAGAAATGTCACATGCGGCCGATGCTCGGCCATCACGCGATCGACTTCGGCAAGTTCGAGCGAGTAGTCAGGAGCGCGTGCGCCTTCCACCACGGTGGAGCCCACTACTCGGGCGATTTGTCCGTGCATCTGGTACGTCGGCTCGAAGGTGGCGACGGCCCGTCCGGGACCCGCGTAGGCCAACAGAATCGACTGCAGCACTTCATTGGAACCGTTCGCCGCAAAAACGTGTTCGGGGCCGACGTGATGCAGCTCGCCGATCGCCGACCGCAACTCGTGGACGCCACGATCTGGATAACGGTTCCAATCCAGTCGACTCAGCTCGGCGGCAAGTGCGTCGGAGAAGCCCGCCGGTGGCGGATACGGCGACTCGTTGGTGTTGAGGCGCACACGCACGTCGACCTGCGCCGAGTGATACCCCTCGAGCGCGCGCAGGTCGTCGCGTACCGGGATCACGTGTGCCGAGCCTACCGAGGCGCTGCGACGCGTACCCGACCGGTATCGGTGACAGCGCTGTCAGACACCACCGTTACAGTGCCGCGCATGGCTGTGCCACGCCCTGCTCCCCCGTCGGATTCGGCGGCGACGCAACTGGCGACCATCGCCGATCACGTCGACGACTACCGCGCCCGCGTCAGCGACCTGGCCGAGCCGTTCGAGGGCACCGAGCGCGAAGACCTCGCAGTCGCGATGCGCGAAGCCGAACGGCAACTACGGAGCGCGGTCCGCACACTGCAGCGCGCGGCGCGCTCGGCGTCGCAGTAGCGGTAACTCAGGGCCGCGGGCGCGGCGACGGCCCCTGGTGGGAGGGGCCGTCGCACAGCGCGAGGCGCGGGAGGCGGATTCCCTGCCGTCGCGTCAAACCAGGTGGCGGGAACCTGGTTGAAGGCGACTATACACGGCTCGTCGAGGACAGCAATCCCGGCGCGAGTACCCTCGCACCATGCGGTGTCTAGAGATCAAACGGCAACTTGGCACCGACGAAATCGCCACCGTCAGCGAGCTGCTGAACGCCGCAGCGCGCGCCGACGGACGGCGTCCACTCTCTGATCATCTGTACCTCGATCTGGTCCACGGCGGCCAAGAGGGCTTCGCCGCATTCGTCGCCTGGGAGCCTGGCCATGCCCATCCGGTGGCGTATGCACAGGTGTCACGCGGCAACGACAACCACGTGTTCGAGTTGGTGGTTCACCCGCATCATCGGTACGAGATGGCCACGATTGGTCCAGAACTGATCGACGTCGCGCTGACGGTTGTGGGCTCCGACGGCGGTGGCGATGTCAATTGGTGGGTGTTCGAGCCCACGACGATGCACGAGAAGCTCGCCGCCGATGCCGGCTTGGCCCGGTCACGCACCCTGTATCAGATGCGTCGGCCGTTGCCGGCCGAGCGTGCGGTCACGATCTCAACCCGCGCGTTTCGTCCCGGCGACGACGACGAGGCATGGCTGCGGGTCAACAACCGTGCCTTCGCCGACCACCGTGAGCAAGGCGGCTGGACACTCGACACGTTCTGCCAACGCCAAGGCGAGCCATGGTTCGATCCCGAGGGATTTCGCATCCTCGATGTCGACGGCACGATGGCGGGATTCTGCTGGACCAAGGTGCACCCGGCGACCAACGACGAGCCCGAGCTCGGCGAGATCTACGTGATTGCGGTCGACCCATACTTCCACGGTCGAGGCTTTGGCGCCCAACTCACATTGGCTGGACTCGACTACCTCCACGGACGCGGCATCCATACCGGCGTGCTGTACGTCGACGCCCACAATGATGGTGCGGTGGCGATGTACGAGCGTCTCGGCTTCAGCGTGCATTCGACGAACGCCGCCTTCGAAGCCGATGTGCCGGCCAACGACGTGCCGATCCCGGATCAGCTCGGACCCTGCTAGTACCGGCGCCGCCCGATGACCGCTGACCGGCGCCTCACACGCTACGGCGCGACCCGCCCCGACCTCGCTGCGGTACTCATCGACGCGCCGCGCTACCGGATCGATCAGCTGTGGACCGGGCTGTACGAGCAGCTCCGACCGATCGAGGAGATCAGCACGCTCCCGGCGGCGATGCGCACGGAGCTCGCCAACGAGCTGCAGACAGAACTCACCGCAGTGACCGAGTCGGTCAGCGACGGCGGCGACACGGTGAAGTTCCTCTGGGAGATCGCCGGCGGAGCGCGCGTCGAGACCGTGCTGATGGTGTACCGCGATCGAGCGACGGTCTGCGTCAGCAGTCAGGCAGGCTGCGCGATGGCCTGCGGCTTCTGTGCCACGGGCCAAGCTGGCTTCACCCGTCATCTCACCACGGGCGAAATCGTCGAACAGGTCGTGGTCGCCGCTCGGCGCGCCCAGCGGTCGAACGTGCGGGTGAGCAACGTGGTGTTCATGGGCATGGGTGAGCCCATGGCCAATCTCGACGCCGTGTGGGCCGCCGTCGAGCGCATCCACGGCGACCTCGGTCTGTCCGCGCGGCACATCACGATCTCGACGGTCGGCCTGATCCCCGGCATTCGTGCACTTGCCGAGCGGCCATTGCCAGTGAACTTGGCAGTCTCACTGCACTCCGCCAACGATGACGAACGCGACGCCCTCGTTCCAATCAACCGGCGCTACCCGATCGACGATCTCCTCGACGCATGTTCCGACTACCTCGACGCGACCGGGCGCCGGGTGAGCTTCGAATGGGCCTTGATCGACGGCGTGAACGACCGCGAGCGTGACGCCGACGAGCTCGCCGAGCTCTGCCATCGGCTGCGACCACGCGGCCACGTCAACCTGATCCCACTCAACCCAACCCCGGGGTACGCCACGCGTGGCACGCCGCCGGCCGGTCTCGAGCGCTTCCGCGCCGCGCTCGAACGTCGACGGGTCAACGTGACCGTGCGCCGCAATCGGGGCACCGACATCGATGCCGCGTGTGGCCAGCTTGCCGCTGGTCAACCCGTCCGTGTGACGTTGGGCAACGCTCAGTCGTCCGACTCTGCGTAGGTCGGGTTCGCCACAGCAAGCTTGTCGAGCGTGGCCGCCAGCAACGCGGCGCGCAGTTCGGCCTCGTCGCTTCCCAGCTCGCCGCTGCGGATTGCTGCTGCGAGCTCGGCATCGTCGGCCACTCCGAGTTCGACCAACCGAGCCGCGTGTCGTTCGGCATGGTCGGCACCGAGGGCGAGCTCGCGTTCGACCATCGCCAGCACATTGATCGCGACACGGGCGTGGTACCGCAGCCGGCCGTCGGTTGCCGATTGCACGTCGCGGGCCACCCACTCGCGCACCGCCTCGACGAGTTCGAGCGCGGTCGGTCGATCGTGTGGTGTGCTCACGGCGATCGCTCCAACAACCGCAATAGATCGAACTCGTTCTCACACACCCGCCGTCCGATGGCCGCGAGTTCATGACTGCGCACGGCGCCGGACAAGTGCACGTTGGCCTGCACGATGCACATCACTGCCCACTTCCATGTGCCGAGCACTTGCCACCAGTGCACTGCCGCCGGGTCGACGGCCGCTCCGCCGGCAGCCTCGTATGCGGCGGCCAGTTCATCGACCGACCCGAGACCGGCGACCTCACCATCGCCACCGAAGCGCCACGCCCGCACCGCGAGCCAGCCGAGATCCTCCATCGGGTCACCAAGGTGAGCGAGTTCCCAGTCGATCACCGCGCGCAGACCATCGGCACCGACGATCACGTTGCCCAATCGAAAGTCGCCGTGCACAACGACCGGCTCAGCTACTGGACGTGGGTGCTCCAGCAGCCACCGACGCACCAGCTCGAGCACTGGGTGGGGCTCGCCGAGCTCGTCGATCACCGCGGTGTATTCGGCGATCTGGTCGGGGGCGACCAGTCCGGGCACCGCAGCAGGCTCGATCGAGTGGACCGCTGCGGCGGCACGCCCGAGCTGCGCGACCAATGCGTGACGCGCCGCTTCGTATGCGTCGTCGCGCAGAATCTTGCGGGGGATTGTCTCGCCGTCGACCGCCCGCAGAATCATGAACGCCACGCCATCGTCGCCCCGTCCCGAGTCGAGCAACTCCGGCACCGGAACGCCAGCTGCCGCGGCGGCGCGCACCGCTCCGGCTTCGATCAGCATGTCGCGAACATCTCCAGCGCGTTGACGCTGCACGATCAAGTCGTCGTCTTCAGCCGTGAACCGCCACGTCTCACGCGACGCTCCGCCAGACAGCTGGGTGAGCCCGGTAATCGCCACCCCCAACCGCTGCGCAAGCATGTCGCCGAGCTCCATTCGGTCCATCTTGATACATCGAGGCATCCGGGACCTGACCCCAGATGTCCACCAACGCTGCGACGACAGGCGCGCGCTCAGCAACCGGCGGCGCGCACCGACGGCGTCGGATTCACCGGTACACCGCCTCCGGGCCGGATCTCGAAGTGCAGGTGCGGAACGCCGGTGGCATTGCCGGTGTCGCCGTTGTAGCCGATCACGTCGCCCTGCTGCACTCGGCGACTCGCCCCTTCGTAGCGCGACAGGTGGGCGTAGTAGTAGCGGTTTCCGTTGTCGCCGACGAGCGACACGGCGTTGCCACCGAGGCGGTTCTGCTTGAAGGTGACCACTCCGCTCACCACGGCGACGATCGGCACCCCGGTTGGCGCCAACATGTCGACGCCCTGATGCCGCCGGCCGCCCGAACGCGGCGCACCCCACGTGTCGCCGTAGGCCGATCCGAGCATGGGACAGAGCATTGCGTCGATGTAGGTACCGCTG
>JBCBSO010000338.1:0-5075 GCA_039819205.1 Actinomycetota bacterium | reverse complement strand
ACACTCAGTTCAACAAACGAACTTGCTGCCGTTCCTCTGGCGGCACCTCAACCGACAGGACTGATCGATGCGCACACTGACCGCTCTCGCCACCGCTGGAGCACTCATCGCCCTCGCAGCGTGCGGCGACGACGACAACGGCTCAAGCGAGAGTACCGCTGCGACGACCGCAACCACCGACGCGACCGACAGCGGTGACGACATGGCCGACGATGACATGGCCGACGATACGAGCGACGATGCGACCGACAACACCGGCATGACCGTTGCCGCCGGCGAACCGTTTCCCGAGGCTCGCTGCGAGGCCAACCAGGCCGCCGGCACGATCACCTACCTGACCGGCTTCGACTATGCGGCGACCGCATCGATCGTCGACGTCATCGTCGCCGAGGAAGCCGGCTACTACGACGAGCTGTGCCTCGACGTAGAAATCACACCGAGCTTCTCGACGGCCAACTACCCGCTGATCGCCGAGAACACCGCGCAGTTCGCATCGGGCGGATCGTTCAGCGAGGTCGTTGCCTTCGCCGACGCCAACGACGCCGACTTCGTGATCGTCGCTGTCGAGGGACGCACACCGATCGACTCGCTGATCGTCAAGCCGGGCGAAGCCGCCGACCTCGCATCGCTGGAGGGCGCCACGATCGGCGTCAAGGGCAAGCTGCCGCCGAGCATCGCGGCGATGATGTCGCAAGAGGGGCTCGTCGAAGGCGAGAACTTCGAGACCGTGTTGCTCGACGGCTTCGACCCCACGGCGCACATCGCCATCGACTCGATCGTCGGGTTCCCCGGCTGGCAGAGCAACGAGCCGGGCGCGTTGGAGCGCAACGACATCGACTTCGAGTTGTTCACGCCGCAGGACTTCGATGTCCCCGGCTCATTCGGCGTGATCTACACCAACCAGCAGTTCGTCGACGAGCACCCGACCGCAGCTGAAGACTTCGTCCGCGCCACGATGCGCGGACTCGACGACGCCCTAACCGATCCCGAGGGCGCCGCCACCACGGCGCTCGCCTTGATCGAGGCGGGCGGCAACCCGAACTTCCTCTCGCCTGAAGGCGAGACGTTCCGCTGGACGACCGACGCGGCATTGATCACCGAGACCACACCTGACGGCGTCGGTGTGGGGGTCCCCGACGAGGCGGCGCTACAAGCCGAGCTCGACGCCTACGCCGCAGTGGGCCTGTTCGGCGATAGTGCGACTCCCGACGCCGCAGCGATCCTCGGCGACAACGTGATCGTGGGCATCTACGACGACGCCGGCGTGGTCATCTGGCCGGCCTGATTGGTCTCGGTCGCCCTAGCGGGCTTCCCCTCGCCTCCCGTGCTCGCGCCCATGGCGCTCGCCCACCTGAGCGCGCGCACGCGATCACACCTTGGGCTCGGTCGCCCTAGCGGGCTTCCCCTCGCCTGCCCGACCTGCTACGCCGACGCGGCCACCGAGAGGCCGATAGAGATGCCGGTCGCCCAGGCACCGCCTGCAAGGCCGATCGCCGTCGCCGTGTGCGCGCCACCGACGGCGGCGGCGAACTCGTCGTCGGCGAGTTCCCCACCCACCGACTGTGGGAGCACTGCGGCGATGTGCGCCAGGCGAACGTCGCCGTACCCCTCGGCTTCGAGGATGCCCCGCCGTTCCTCCACCGGTGCCTCGAGGAGTCGCCGAGCGAAGCCGTCATCCTCCATCGTGCGGCGAATCAGCGCCTGGGCTTGGCTGGTCGACATCGAGAATCCTCCTCGTTCGCAGCGTCGTCAACGTTACCCGACGGCGAACGCTGAGCCGCCGCGCACGACCCGCCGGCCACATCACTGTTGACCTGGAGTGCACTCCAGGTTGTTGACTGGCGGTATGGCAACCCCCACGACCAACGAACGACCGGCAGAGATCTCGTTGCTCACGCCGGGCCAGATGGCCGATCGCACCGGGGTGTCGATCGACACCCTGCGTTACTACGAGAGCGAGGGTCTGCTCACCGGGGTGGCCCGTGCGACGAACGGACACCGGCGATACAGCAGCAACGACGTGCTGTGGGTCGAGGTGCTGCGCTGTCTGCGGGCAACCGGCATGAGCATCGACCAGCTCCGGCACTATTGCCGCCTCGGCGATCATGGGCCGACGACGAAACCAGAACGCAAGCGGATCCTTCTCGACCATCGATCACTTGTCGCCTCGCAGATCGACGAGTTGCGGCTGGCGCTCGACCTGATCGACCACAAGCTCGAGCAATACGCCGACATCAAGGCCGCCCCGAACGGAGCCGCCTGATGCGCCCCTCCGACAACACGCACCCCTACGTGCAGGTCGGTCGCAGCGGACTCTTCGTGCACGCCATCGCACTCGGCACGATGCAGTTCGGCTGGTCGGTCGACGAAGCGGGCTCGTTCGACGTGCTCGATGCCTACGACGACGCTGGCGGCAACTTCATCGACACCGCCGACGTGTACTCGGTGTGGTCCAGTGCCGAAGGCGGGCCGAGCAACGCCGGCGGTGTGTCCGAGGAGATCATCGGTCGATGGCTCGCCGCCCGCGGCAACCGCGACCGCATGGTGATCGCCACCAAGGTGCGTGGCGCGATGGGCGAACTGTTCGCCGATCACCGCGGCACCGCCCGCTCGCGCGAGGGCCTGTCTCGCCGCTGGGTGATCCAAGCGTGCGACGACAGCCTGCGCCGCCTCGGCGTCGACTACATCGATCTCTACCAGGTGCACTGGATCGACCCGCGGGTGCCGATCGAGGAGACCCTGTCGGCGCTCACCGATCTCGTTCGTCAGGGCAAGGTGCGCTACCTCGGCTGCTCGAACTTCTCCGCCTGGCGGTTGATGGAAGCACTGTGGGCCGCCGACCGGCGCAACCTCGAATCATTCGTGTCGGTGCAACCCGAGTACCACCTGCTCGACCCGACGCGATCGTTCGTGGAGATGGAGCTCGCTCCGATGTGCCAGGCCTATGGGATCGGCATGGTCCCGTACTCACCCCTGGCAGGTGGCGTACTCACCGGGAAGTACCAACGCGACGCCGACCTCCCCGACAGCGTGCGGGCTGCGTCGAACGCGGCGAACCGGCTCACCGAGAAGAACTGGTCGATCGTCGAGACGCTCGTCGAGGTCGCCGCCAGCGAGGGCATGACGCCGGGGCAAGCGGCGATCAACTGGTTGCGTGCGAAGCCGTGGGTCAGCTCCCCGATCGTTGGCGCCAACCGTCCCGAACAACTGCGCGACAGCCTCGGCGCGCTCGACCACAACCTGTCGGCGGAAGCCGTCGAGCGTCTCGACGCGGCGAGCGACTTCGCTCGCAGCCGTCCGGCGCGCGAGAACTAGCGCTCGGCCAGCAGCTCGCGAGACCGATCGATGTCGGTGGCCAGCTGAGCGATCAGCGCGTCGACACCGTCGAACTTGCGCTCGCTGCGCAAGAAGTAGGCGAAGCGCACCTTGGCTGGCTCGCCATACAGGTCGCCATCGAAGTCGATCAGATGGGCCTCGACCGAGGGCGTCTCCGCATGCTCGTAGAACGTCGGGCGCCGGCCGACATTGATGGCGCTCGGATATACCGTGCCGTCGGGTCGTTCGTACCAGCCGGCGTACACACCGTCGGCGGGAAAGCAGGTGTCGGGTGGCACCTGCACGTTGGCGGTGGGAAACCCGAGCAGCCGACCGCGCTGGTCGCCCTGCATCACCGGGCCGCGCACCTCGAACAGTCGACCGAGCAATTCGTTGGCGCGGGTGATGTCGCCTCCGGCGAGGGCCCGGCGGATCGCCGTGGAGCTGATTGGCTCGTCGACGCCGTCGCCACGCTGGATGAGGTCGAGCGGCTCGACATCGAAGTCGGCCTCGGCGCCGATCTTGCGCAGCAGATCGACGTTGCCGGCGCGATCACGTCCGAAGTGGAAGTCGTCGCCGACCACGATCAGCTGTGTGCCCAGTGTGTCGACGAGCACCCGTGTTACGAACGACTCGGGCGACTCTGCGGCTTGCTCGGTATCGAACGGGACGACCACGCACGCATCGATACCGGTCTCGGCGAGCAACTCGAGCTTCTGGTCGGGATCGGTCAGCAGCCGGGGCGCCGAATCGGGCCGGACCACCGACGCCGGGTGACGATCGAACGTGACGACCGCGGAGACGGCGCCGAGTTCAGCAGCGCGCGCCTTGACGTGATCGATCACCGCTCGATGGCCCTGATGCACACCGTCGTAGGCGCCGATCGTGATCACCGCACGTCGACCAAGCCACGGTGGTGACGACAGATCGTTGACGAGTTTCACGGCGGGTCACGCTATCGGTGTGCTCAGCACCATGGCGGGTTTGGCCTCACCGGCGCCGCGCGGCTCATAGACCGCGAGCACCCGGTCAGCTTGGTCGAGCACGGCCCACGGGCCCGCTCCGGGCCACCTCGGCAACACCCGCCCGTTGGCCACGAGCGCTGCCGTGTCGTCGTCAACGACAACGGTCGCAAGCGACGCAACCGCCCGCCGCGCAGGCTGCAACACACACTCATCAGGTGCTGCTGCCTCGTCGATTCCGAAGGAACCGACTGCGGTCCGCCGCAGCGCCCGAAGGTGGGCACCGCCGCCCAACGCCGCACCGAGGTCGGCGGCGAGCGAGCGGACGTAGGTCCCCTTCGAGCACTCGACGTCGATCGCCAGCACACCGGGCTCAGGTCCAGGCTCAACATCGAATCGCGCCACGTGCACCGGGCGAGGAGTGCGTTCCACCTCGACGCCATCACGCGCCAGCTCGTGCAACCGTCGGCCGTCGACGCGGATCGCCGACACCATCGGTGGAACCTGCTGAATGTCGCCCGTCAGCGTGGCCGCAGCGGAGCGCGCTTCATCGATCGTGACGTCGCCCATCTCGTGGCGCGCGGTGACATCGCCAGCGGCGTCGAGCGTCGATGTCTCCACGCCGAGCACCACCTCGCCGATGTACTGCTTGCTCGTCGCCTCGATGAAGCGCAGCAGGCGGGTCGCATTGCCCACGGCGACGACGAGCACGCCCGTTGCGTCGGGATCGAGCGTCCCCGCGTGACCGACGCGCCGTTCGTCGAACCGGCGACGGAGCATGGCAACCACATCGTGGCT
>JBCBSO010000337.1:0-5086 GCA_039819205.1 Actinomycetota bacterium | reverse complement strand
AGATCGTCAGAAACGCGCCCGCATCACGCGGTGTCGCTGCTCGGATGCTCATCGTCCGACAGTACCGGTGGCACCGCGCCCGGCCCAGAAAGGAACCCGCGAACATAGATCGGATCGGCGAGCGCAGTCGTGCCGTACTCGGGCGGGTCGGCTGGCGATGCTGCTTGAATGTTATGTGTGCCCTCTGTCGGGCATCTCGGTAGGCCCGTCTACGACCCAGAGTGGCGATGGCGTTGAGACGCCGTCTGCATCAACTCTTGGCAGATCGTGCGTTCTGGATACGGGCTGCCACGGGTTCGGAGAGAGTGTTAGGCGGCGGGTGTGAAGATCGCTGTCAACCGAGGCGACCAGATGTCACTTGCGCCGCCGCTGAGATTCCGGCAGATGAGATAGTAGGTGGCGGACTCGCCGGCAGCGATGTCGAACACGCGCGACGCCGCAAGGTGCGCGGTGTCGCCGCCGGTCGGCGACTCCCACAACAGCTCCTCACCTGAGGGCGGGGAGGCGATCGAGTCCATCACGCCGCATTGCAGGAATTGGGTGTCGGTGGTCTCGAGCATGTAGCCGGTGGCGATGGTGGCGACGTGGCCGTCGACGGGTGCGGTCAACTCGACTGATCGGATCTCCGTCGGCGCCGCCATCACGTCGGCGGAGGTGATCGTGTCGCTCACCTTGATGAACGGTTGTGCTGCGTCCAGCGCGGCGATTGCGCCGTCTTGGGTGTTGTCGTTGGCTTCCAGCGCGGCGAGACGGGTTTCGATCTCGGTCAAAGACGAGCTGGTGTAGTAGCCGACGATGTCGCCGACCACCGACACGAACCCGTTCTGGTTGAAGATGTTGATCGCCCCGCCCGGTGACAACGTCACATCGACCTTGTTCGGGAACGGCGCTTGACCGGCTGACACGTTGAGGTTCGACAGCAGCGGTACCTCGGCCAGATCGGCAGGGAACAGCCGCAGGTTGGTTTGCGCAGTCGGGTTGACGACGGTGACGTTCATGGCGACCGCCACCGCATCAGCCGGAATGGCCAGTGGTCCGCTGCACTCGCCGACGTCGCCGGTGATCTGCTGGGTGAACACTTCACCGGCACCCAGTGGTGTGGATCGTGGTCCGACTTGATTCGGTGCCGGACGGTAGTCGAACGCACGACACCCAGGCGTTGGGACATAGGTCGAGT
This sequence comes from Actinomycetota bacterium, assembly GCA_039819205.1. Lineage (GTDB taxonomy): Bacteria > Actinomycetota > Acidimicrobiia > Acidimicrobiales > Ilumatobacteraceae > JABSQH01. Next base: position 3,909 of record JBCBSO010000337.1, on the reverse strand, counting down.
CGGTGTCGCCTGGTGCGGCGTCAGCAGACCATGCCGAGGTGACGATCAACGTCGCCGCCGCAGCAAGTACGGCCGATGTCGCCGCCCAGATCAGGGTTCGGATGCGGACTTCGATGGTGTTGCCCATGCGGCAAAGTGTCCCACAGGCCGGTTGCTCGACTTCCTGGGTACACACTCCTCACACCTCTCAAAGCACACCCGGGTCCGTCTCTATCCTCACGGCGCGACCGCCCGCTCTCGCGCCAATGACTCGCGGTATCGGCGCTCCCAGTCGCTCACCGTGGAAGACAATCGAGGGTACGGGTCACGATCGTCAATGCGGGAACCACACCACCGCAGCAACGCAACCCATGTCACTTCCGAGCGGGCGCCAACGCTCGCGATGTGCCGATCTCGGATAGGTAGATCGATCGCTGTCGACGCGGCAATATCGAGCGGTTCGGTCGACAGCCCGGCACTTACGATCGCCGTGTGGTGGTCAAGCCGGGGTGTGTCTTCTGTGAGATTGTCGCTGGAGCCGAGTCGAGAACGCTGGTGGCTGAGAACGAACTGGCCGTTGCGTTCATGGACGTTGACCCGGTCACCCCTGGCCACGTTCTCGTCATTCCGCGATCGCACTCGGTCGATCTCTTCGACATCGGTCCCGAAGACCTCGCTGCCTGTGCCCAGCTCGCACGCAAGGTGGCCCGACGAGCCAAGAACCGCCTCGACGCAGACGGCGTACACCTCCTGAACTGCAGCGGCGAGGCCGCGTGGCAGAGCGTGTTCCACTTCCATCTCCACGTCATCTTGCGGTTCAGTGACGAGCCTGAGAAGGACCGCATCGGTCTCCCATGGGAATCAGTGCCGAGCACCCTCGAAGAGATTCAACGAATCGCCAACCTCTTGAGGTAGGCGAGGCAGGTCCACCGCACAATCCCGAGCGCCATCCCGAACGCAACGTGTGCCGTACCCGAGCGGGTGGCCGCCCGGCGCTCGGTGCGATTATCGAGTGATGTCTCTTGATGTGTTCGTACAGGGCTTCCGGCGCGGCGAGTCCGCTCGCGGGGACGGGCACGAGGTTCGCAAAGCGCTCGAGCGGTTCATCTCGGACAGCGGAGGTACGTGGGCCCGCGTGACGACTGGCGACGGCGATGCCGAGGTGTACGGGATGGACGACCTGGACAGCGGCTTGATGTTCACGAACCTGAGTGGACGGGCGGTCTGGGACGTCGTGTTCGAGACGGCTCGAGCGGGTGGTTTCGTCGTGATGCCCGTTGGCTGTCCAGTCGGGGTGCCCGATGAGCGGCACCTAGAGCACTTGCCGACCTCTCTGGTCGACCGTGCTGGCGTCGTTGTGGTGTCGTCGGGCACCGATCTCTTGGCGGTCGTCCAGTCCGCCTGATCTACGGCATCAAACGATCACGCGCGGGTGGCCGAGCACCCACGTGCCGTTCTGCGTGCCGACCACGGCACCGGCGGGAGAACATTCTGGTCGGCTTCTCCGGCCAAGTCGTGGGTTGCGGGCCGCGTGCAGTTGGGGCAACCTGCCCGGATGTCACCCGAGGTCACAGCCGAAGTCAGAGCGATCCTCTTCTTTGGCCCGGAGGCTGCTCGAGATGCCGGGTCATTCGGTCCAGCCGATCCCGCAGACTTTGGTGTAAGCGTTCAGGTATTCATCGGTGAGACCGGCAACGATCTCGCCGACAGCTTCGACTTAGTCGTCTGCTCGCCGTCGTGGTTCGCCGCCGAGGTCTCCAATGGACGCTGGTTCACGCAGGGTGCCCCGCTCGGGATGCCGGAGTCCGTCGCTGTCGGATCAGGACTCTGGTTCATGCGTCGGTGGGAGCCAGAGTCGTTCGAGTCGGCGATCCAGTTCCTGTGCAAGACGTACAGTCCCGGGCCCGACTGGGGAAGCGTCGCAGATCGAATCAGTCGTCAGATCCCATGGGAGTTCGACTACAAGTACGACGGTCACGTGGACGAGCGCTTCGGCCAACCTTTTCCGCCGCCCCGCAGCGAGTAGCGCGATCCCGCCGAGAGCGTCTGAGCGCGAAGCTCCAGACCCGAGCAGAACAACGCTCCAGCTGCGACGGATGCGGCGCCCGAGAACCGGCACCGGGGAGCGCGTCGAGGTGCTCGGTATCGCCGGGTGTAGTCAGCGGCTTGCGCCGGCGACGAAGGTGGCGACGATGTAGGTGGCGTGCCGGTCGAGGCTCCCTCGTCCTCGGTCGTAGCGCATCGTCGTTCTGGGGTCGGCGTGCGATGCAGCTTCCTGCACGTCTCGGAGCGGGACGCCGGCGTCAAGTGCGGCCGTGATGAAGCTGTGCCGGAGCGAGTGCGGCGAGATCCGCTTGTCGATCCCGGCTGCCTTCGCCAGCCGCTTCACGATGCGGCTGGCGGCGTGGCGGTCGAGGCGCCGTGTCAGGTCGTGGTTCATGAAGATCGGGCCGCCGACTCGTTCGTCAATGTAGAGATCGAGTGCCCGGGCGGTGCGCGGTGCGAGCGGGATGGTGGCGGTCTTGCCGCCCTTGCGATGGATGAACAGCGTCCGGTGCCCGCGGTTCTGATCGAGGTCGGCGATGTCGGCACCGAGGGCTTCGGAGATCCGCAGCCCGTTCAACGCCAGCAGACACGCGAGCGCATGGTCTCGCCCGCCGCACAGGCCGGCTTGGACGAGGAACCCGCCGAGCTCGTTGCGGTCCAGGCCGAGGGTTGACGATTCGTAGTTCTGCTTCGGACGTCGCACGTGTGCGGCGGGGCTGCGATCGAGGAGGCGTTCTTCGGTGCAGTAGGTGTAGAACCCGCAGATCGTCGACAGGCGCCGACCGATGGTGGCCGGTGCGAGACCTTGGGTTTCGGACCAGCGGGCGTAGAGCTCGATGTGGGCTCGTTCGGCATCGAAGACGGCGACGCTCTTGCTGTCGAGCCAGTCGACGAACATGGTGAGGTCGATCCGGTAGGCGGTCATGGTCTGGCCGGAGTAGCCGGCCAAGAACCCTGCGACGGCTCGGTTCAACTGTTGACGTGCCGGGTCGGCGTCGCTGTGGACGAGTTGGCCGAACGAGTCGGCGGCGCTGACCTTGGCGCGGATGATGGTGGTCGTGTGCATGACGGAGTCCTCTCGGAGATGGGTGAGGTGACCCAGCCGACCACGACCCGCACAGTTCATCAAGGTAAGTTGATGTTGTGGATCCCGTGATCGCGGCGAGCGCACGCAAGCACGGGATCGCCGATGACGACATGCTCCACGCCTGCCGACACCCGATCCGAGTGTTCGACCTCGACGACTTGGACATGCTGATCGGCGCCGATACCACCGGGCGCATGCTCGAGATCGGCGTCGCGACCGCTGAGGGTGTCGAGTTCATCGTCCACGACATGGCCGCTCGACCAAAGCTCCTGGAGACCTGATGCCTCGTTCGATCCAAGAGATCCTCGACCACGCCGAAGAGCTCGCGAAGCGGTTCGAGGACTACGAACCCGACCCCGCCGATGAACGTCCCGTCGAGGAGTACCTCCTCGAACGAGCAGCACTCGCGCGAGCGCGTAGTGAACGACAGATCGTCGACGCGGTCGCCGCCGCCCGAGCGAAGAGCGTTTCGTGGCAGCGCATCGGCGAACTCCTCGGCACATCAGCGCAGGCCGCGCAGCAGCGCTACGGCGCAGTCGTCGGAGCCGGCTGATGCCGAGCGGGTCATCCCGAGCGGCAGGTGCCGCGATGTAGCGGTTCGGTCCGGCGCTTGGCATTCATGTTATGGGCGGTTGGGTGCGCCCATCTGCGGGCTTTGCGCTGGGGTCTACTCGTTGACGAGTCGGACAACGCTCGTTGCGGCGGCCCACGTCCACAGCAGGAGTCCGCAGATGGGCGCACCCAACCGCCCATAACATGAATGCCAAGCGCCGGACCGAACCGCTACATCGCGGCAC
>JBCBSO010000336.1:0-5098 GCA_039819205.1 Actinomycetota bacterium | reverse complement strand
CCGGGGCGATCGTGTCGCCCCGGACTCGGAGCAAGTGCTGCTCGACAACATCTCGTCGGTCAACGGCAACCACAATGCTGGCGACCTCGAAGTGGGCAACGATGGGTTCCTCTACGTCGCGACCGGTGATGCCGGACGCGATCCACGAGAGGACTCCGGTGGTGGCGGCGGCAACGACGCGGCCGGCGACCTGTCGTTGCTCAACGGCAAGATCCTGCGACTCGACCGCGCCACGGGCGCGCCGGCAGCGGGGAACCCGGTCGGTGGTGCCGGAAGCGTCGCCTGCGGCAGTCGTGGCAACCGTCCCGATACGCCGACCACCAATTGCCAGGAGATCTTCGCCTCGGGCCTGCGCAACCCATATCGATTCGCATTCGACCCGAACACCTCGGCGACTCGCTTCTTCATCAACGACGTCGGGCAGTCGACGCGCGAGGAGGTCAACGAGGGGGTGTTCGGGGCGAACTACGGATGGAACAGCCGCGAGGGTCGTTGCCCGATAGGGGAGAACCCACCGTGCGCGGGGCCGCCGGCCGGACTCACCGACCCAATCACCGACTACCCGCGCACGATGGGCACGTTCATCACCGGCGGCGCATTCATTCCCGACGGCATGTGGCCGGAGATCTACGACGGCGCGTACTTCTTCGCTGACGGCGGCACCGGCAAGATGTGGGTCTTAGAAGACGATGGCTCCGTCGACTACGGCAGCCCCTTCTTCGACGAGGCCGTTGGATTGGCCGACATGACGTTCGTCATCGAACCCAGCGGGTTGGCGCTGTACTACACGAGCAACTCCGACGATGAGGTGCGCAAGATCACCGTCGAGGAGCGGTTGCTCACGTCGGTTGGCCCGGCCCGCTTCGATGACGGCGACGGTGCCCGGCGGGTATTCGACAGCCGTGAGCAGGATCCGCCTGCGCCCCTCCGTGGTGGCACCACTCGGGTGATCGATCTCGATGCCCCCGCCGACGCTCGTTCAGCGCTGGTCAACCTCACTGTCGTGCGCCCGGCGGGCCCGACCTTCGTCACCGCCTGGGAGCCGCGCCGCGCCCGGCCCGAGAGTTCAAACGTCAATGCCGGTGACGGCGAGGTCGTCGCCAACGCATCGGTGGTGCCGCTCGATCCCGACGGTCAGATGATCCTGTACACCCGCTCGACAGCGCACATCGTTGTCGACGTGCTTGGGTTCTTCCGCAACGCACCGACCGACGCCGGTGCCGCCGGCCGCTACGTCCAGCTCGACCCCGACCGCCTGGTCGATCTACGCGCGCCGACCGGGCCCGGCAACACCTACGTGTCGTTGTCGTCGAGTGGGGTGCGAACCACGTACCGCGTCCCGGTGCTCGGGCGGGTCGGAGTACCGACCGACGACGTCAGCCACGTGATCGTCACGCTCACCGCGCTCAGCGGATCTCGACCGTCGTCGGGCTTCGTTGCGGCGTTCGAGGGCGGTGTCGCGCCGCCGACGATCTCCAACCTCAACGTCAACGGCAACGCCGACCGACGGGCAAATCTCGCGGTGATTCCGATCGGGATCGATGGAGCGATCGACGTGCTGTTGCACAACGTCGACGACGTGGTGATCGACGTGGTCGGGTGGATCACCTCCGACCCGGGTGGCGCCGGATCGGCCGGCCGGTTCCAACGGATCGAACCGCGCCGCGAGATCGACACGCGGATTCCCCAGAGCTTCGACACGCTCGGCCCGCGACAGGACGCCACTCACGCCTACGACAACCCGGTCGACGGGGGGATCGCCGTGGTGCACAACCTCACGCTGGCACCGAGCGCCGACCAGGGCTTCGTCACCGCTCACCCAGCGACAGTGCCCCGACCCGAGGTGTCGAACGTGAACGCCACGGCGGCGGGCCAGGTGCGCGCCGCCCTCGCGGTCACACCGCTCGGCGGCGGCAGAGCGACGTTCTACGCCCACAATGGCACCGAGCTCGCCGTCGACGTGTTCGGCTACTTCACGGCCCCGTCGTAGCGCTTCGGACCATCACCGATCCCTGGTGCTCTTCAGCAGCGACCTCTACGACCGCATCCGGTCGGGCGCTGTCACCGTGGCGTTCCGGCGCTGGAAACGACCGACCGTCTCCGCAGGTGGGACGCTGCGCTCGCCGGCTGGTGTGCTGCGCATCGATGAGGTCGCCAGCATCGACGCCAGCGAGATCAGCGACGACGACGCGCGAGCAGCGGGGTTCGGCTCGCCTGCCGCCGCGGTGGCGTCACTTCGTTCCGGTGACGACCGCACGCTCTATCGCATCAGGTTCCACCGAGAGTCCGACGACCCCCGGGTGGAGTTGCGACAGCGGACGGCGCTGTCCGCGCGCGAACTCGACGAGATCACCGACCAGCTTGCTCGATGGGATGCCGCGAGTCGGTCCGGCCCGTGGACGCATCAGGTGCTCGGCGAGATCGCTGCGCATCCCGGAGATCGATCAGCCGACCTCGCCGTCCGACTGGGGGTTGACCAACCGGTACTCAAGCGACGGGTCCGGCAGCTGAAAGAGCTCGGTCTGACCGAGAGCCTGGAGACCGGCTACCGGCTGTCGCCGCGTGGTCGCGGCGTGCGTGCCTCCCTGCGGTGAAGCACGCTGGCTCGATGCGCGCTGTGACACTGTGCCGTCACGCGCGCACAGCGAGCGGAAGCTGATCGACACCGCGGATCGTGAGCCGGTCGCGGAAGGTTGGTTCGGCGAGGAGGTCGATCTCGTCAAATCGCCGAATCAGACGGCCGATCGTGACGGCTGCTTCGAGGCGGGCGAGCGAGGCGCCGAGGCAATAGTGGATACCGGCCGAGAACGCGAGGTGTCGATTGGCGTTGGTGCGTCCGAGGTCGAGCACGTGGGGGCGATCGAACATGGCGGCGTCGTGGTTCGCCGCGCCGAGGACACACAACACCGTGTCGCCCGCTGGCACCTCCACGGCATGTTCGCCATCGCCGAACACCGTGGGTTCGATCGGGATGCGCGTGGTGTGCTGGACCGGTCCGTCGAAGCGCAACAGCTCGTCGACCGCGTTGGCGTCGAGGGTGGGGTCGGCTCGCCATCGAGCGAGTTGGTCACGATTGCGCAGCAGCGCCAGGGTGCCGTTGCCGATCAGGTTGACCGTGGTCTCGTGCCCGGCGACGTACAGCAGCACGACGAAGGAGAGCAGCTCTTCGGTGGTGAGTCGATCACCTTCTTCTTCGACGACCAGCAGTCCCGACAGAACGTCGTCGCCCAGATTGCGTCGACGGTCCTCGACCACCTCCATGAGGTACGTGACGAGCTGTTCCCCGGCGGTATCCGCCTCGTCGAGTGACTCGATCGTTGTGGTCGGCTCGAGCGTTGCCGTGAGCACCTGGCTCCAGTCGCGGATCTCCTCGCTGCGCTCCTTGGGAATCGCCAGAAGGTCGGAGATCACCTCGAACGGCACCGGGAAGGCGAGTTCGTCGACGAGTTCGAGCTCGCCGCGTTCCGCGGCGCGATCCAGCACCTCGTCGACCATCTGCTCGATCGACGTGCGGAGGGCGTCGATGGCCGTCGGCGTGAACGCCTTGCTGACCAGTCGTCGAAGCCTGGTGTGGTCGGGTGGGTCGAGGCCGAGGATGTTCTTCGCGCCACGACGACGCTCACGTCGGCGCCGCCACACCGGGTCGTCGGGGCGGGGTGCACCGTTGTCGACGTCGCGGCTCATCGTCGGATTGCGGAGGGTGGTGGCGACGTCGTCGTAGCGCGTCAGCACGACCATCCCCAGTGGGGTGACGTGCACGGGCTCGTGCGTGCGCAGTTCGTCGTAGAACGGATACGGGTCGGCGCGAAACGCCGGGTCGAGCGGGTTGTACGTCGGCGCCGTCGTGGGGTCGGCCATCGCGTGAATGCTCGCGAAACGGTTAGTCGGCCGTCGAGGCGAGCGCGTCGGCGAACCCGTCGATCACGCGGTCGATCTGCTCGTCGGTGATCACCAGCGGCGGACAGAACGTCACGGTGTTGTCGCCGATCGCCCGGGCGATCACCCCGCGATCGAGCAGTGCGTCGCGGACGGTCGTGGCGTGATGCGCATCGTCGAGCGCGGCACCGAACACGGCCGTGTCGCCACGCACATGATCGAGGCCCTCGCCGACCAGCGCGTGCAGCCCGGCCTCGAGTCGGCCGCCGACGTGGCGGGCTCGATCGAGGAGTCCCTCGCGCTCGATGATGTTGATGTTCGCCAGCGCCGCGGCGCACGAAGTGGGATGTCCTGAGTACGTGTAGCCGTGGCGCAGGATGAACCCGTCCTGTTCCAGCGCTGCGCGCGGTGCTGCGCCGACGATCACGCCGCCCACCGGCTGATAGCCCGAGCTGACGCCCTTGGCGAACGTCGTCAGGTCGGGCACCACATCAAAGTGCTCGGCGGCGAACCACCGGCCGAGACGGCCGAATCCGGTGATGACTTCGTCGAAGATCAGGTACGCACCGTGTTCGTCGCACAGCCGACGGGCCTCGGCCAAGTAGCCCGGCGGCGGTGGATACACGCCGGCCGCGCCCTGGACCGGCTCGAGGAGCACCGCAGCAATTTCCGACTCGCGTTCGCCCATCAACCGCGACAACGCCTCGATGTCATCGGCGGGTACCTGGTGCACGTCAGGAACCAGGCTGCCGTAGCCCTCCTTGTTGGCCGGTAGGCCCTGCGCGCTCGTGCCGCCGAGGTTCGTTCCGTGGTAGCCCCGCTCGCGGGAGATGATCAGGTGCCGTTCGGGGTGCCCTGCCATGCGCTGCCCGAGACGGGCGAGCTTCATCGCGGTGTCGACCGCTTCGGAGCCGGAGCCGGCGAGAAACACCCGCGCATCGGGCATCGGCGAGAGCTCGGCGATCCGTTTCGTCAGCTGTTCGGCGGGCTCGTTGGTGAAGGGGTCGAAGCACGAGTACGCCTCGAGTTGGCGCATTTGTGCGGCGACCACATCGGCCATCTCGTCGCGGCCGTGACCGATTTGGCAGTACCACAGGCTGGCCATCGCATCGATCAGCTCACGGCCATCCGCATCCCACACGCGTGCGCCGCTCCCTCGGGTGAGCGTGATGAACCGTTCTTTGGTGGTCGGGGCAAAGGGGTGCAGGAACGGAAGCGGCAT
>JBCBSO010000335.1:0-5115 GCA_039819205.1 Actinomycetota bacterium | reverse complement strand
ACACGGATGTGGTGGTGATCGTCGGCGGCGGCAACTCTGCGGGGCAGGCGGCGATGTTCCTGTCGCGCAGCGCCGGCAGCACGTACGTCGTGGTGCGCGCCGACGGCCTGTCGGCGATGATGTCGAGCTACCTGACCCAACGCATCGACGCCGATCCCGACGTCACGCTGTTGACGCACAGCGAGGTGGTGGAACTGCATGGCACCGACCGCCTCGACGCTGTCACGATCCGTAACAACCAGACCGGCGAGGCGACACGGATCGACACCGGTGCGTTGTTCATCATGATCGGTGCCGTACCGAATACCGACTGGTTGCCCGACGACATCGACGTGGACGACCGCGGCTTCGTCGTGACCGGTGCGTCGAGCCCCTTTGCCGCGTCGGTGCCTGGAGTGTTCGCGGTGGGCGATATCCGCAGCGGCTCGATCAAGCGAGTGGCCTCCGCGGTTGGCGAGGGTTCTGTGGTGGTGTCGGCGATCCACGACTACCTCGACGCGCTGGCGCCTGCGTCTGCCACGGTCACACCGACGACGGCCGACTGACGCCTTCGCTCACCAGTGCCATCATCGGCAGCGATGTCGTCGCCGGTGATCGTGTTGTGGAGCGCGCCCCGCTCGCGCTCGACCGCGTTCTTCCGGTCGATGCTCGAACGTGGAGACCTGCTGGCGCTGCACGAACCGCTGGAGGGGCTGGCATACATCGGCCCGATCGAGGTCGGGGCACGAACGTTCACCTCGCCCGAGTCGTTGGTCTGGTGGCTGCTGGCCGGCGACGCCAAGCAGCCGGTGTTTCTGAAGGAGACCGTCAACCCGCGAGTCCTCGAGATGGTGCATGCGCAACCCAGCTTCCTGCGCACAGCACATCACGCCTTCCTCATCCGTGATCCCCTCGAGATCGCTGCCTCGTGGTGGGCGCTCGAAGGCGACATGCGTATCCTCGACACCGGGGTCGAGGCGCTCTACGAGCTGTTCATCGCCGTCGGGTCGGCTGGGGGGTCACCGCCGGCGGTGATCGACTCGGACGATCTCGTGACGCAGCCCGCGTCGACCATGCACACCTTCTGCGACGCAGTCGGTCTGCCGTTCGTTGACGGTGCTTTGCAGTGGGAGTCGGGTGTTCCTGCGGCGTGGGCACGTACGGCGCGCTGGCACGTTGAGGCGTCGGCCAGCACCGGGTTCGTCGCGCCGAGCTCGCCGGATCGTCATGGCCTCGAATCGCACGATGAGGTCCGCCGCTTCGACGCTCGCCACCGGCCGTTCTACGACGCGTTGCGTGCGTTCCGCCTGGTGATCGACGTCCCGCCCTCGACCTGATTGATGGCAATGTCCTCTGCCAAGACACCGTTCCATCAGATCTCCCGAGGTTCTCCAGGACTCGGCCGGGGGTGTCCGTCATCGTCACGGCATGGACACACCTACGCCCGATCACTCCATGCTGTCATCTCGTTTGGGGGCCGCGATGTGGCTGCTCACCGGGGCATTCATCGCCGTTGCGGTCACTGTGGTCGGCGCAGCCACCTGGTCGGCTAACGCCGCGCCGGGCGACGTCGACACAACCTACGTGCCAACGCCCGGGTGTCGGTTGGTCGACACCCGTCCCGGCGAAACGAACAACATCGGCGAGCGCGACACCCCGCTGGGTCCCGGTGACACGCACACCGTTCAGGTGCGCGGTGACAACGGCCAGTGCGTTGGTGCGTTGGCGATCCCTGACGAGGCGACCGGTGTGGCGTTGAACGTCACCGCGGTGGGTGCGACGGCGGCGTCGAACATTCGGGTATATCCGGCTGACCTCACCGAGCCGCCGTTGCTGTCGAACCTCAACGTGACCGCCGGTGGTCCGGCGACACCGAACAAGGTTGACGTGCGTCTGTCGTCAGATGGGGCGATCACGGTCTACAACTTCAAGGGACAGGTGCATGTGGTGCTCGACGTGGTCGGCTACTACACGGCGGGTTCGCTCACCGAGATCGACCGGCGGCTGCGTGAAGTCGAAGCGACACAGGGTCCCGACGCCGACCTCGTTGCCCGTATCGAGCGCATGGAGGGTGCGATCGCCGACAACGCCGCCGCCGTCGACAGTTCGCTCCCGTTTGTCGAGACCAGCTGGGTATTGAGCGCTGGCGAGTTGACGACGACGCCGAAGCAGGTGGCGACCGTACCGGTGACGGCGCCGAGCGACGGTCATGTGACCGTCGCGTACTCGGCGTCCGTCGTGCACGACAACGGAGGCCGAGTTCGTTGTCAGGCAGAACTCGCGAGCCATCAGTGGCCAGACGCCGACATCTTGCCGGGCCCAGGGTGGGTCGGTTGGAGTGTGTCCGGTAACTCCGGCAGCGACGATGGCACCATCGCCTCGACCCGCCGCTTCGAGATCGCTGCCGGCGACACCGTCGACTATGTGCTGTGGTGCGAGGAACTCCCCGACGGCGGGCGTGTCGGATCGATCACGCTCACCGCCATCTTCACGCCGCTGCCGTAGCGCGAGTCACACGTCGGTTGCGTATCCGCCTGCTCAGGCGGGAACGGCCGCGCTCGCGAACTCGCGCATGGCCGCGGCCATCTCCGCGCGCACCCACTCGCCGGTGGCGACCACATCGACGGCCGGGATCGACGTGTGCGTGTGACCGTCGACAGGGAGGTGGCGGGCGTGGTTGCCTGCGTCGGCGAGCGCCGCGGCGTATGCGGCCCCTTCGTCGCGCAACGGATCGAACTCACACGTCACGACCAACGCGGGCGGAAGGTCGGCGAGGTTGCCGCGGATCGGTGCAACGTGCGGATGGGCGCGATCGGCCGGGTCGGTGTAGTGGTCGAAGAACCACTGCATCAGCGCCCGCGTCAGGATGTAGCCGTCGGCGTTTTCGTGATGTGACCCGCGGTCGAGGTCGGTGTCGACCACCGGACACAGCAGCACCTGTCCGGCGATCGCCGGGCCGCCCTCGTCGCGCGCCCGTTGCGCGGTGACGGCGGCCAGATTGCCGCCCGCGCTCCAGCCTGCCACCACGATCGGCGCGCCGTTCCCGCCGAGTTCTTCGTTGTGATCGCTGATCCAGTGCGCGGCGGCGAAGGCGTCGTCGGCTGCAGCCGGAAACGCGGCTTCGGGTGCGTGGCGGTAGTTCACCGACACGATCACGCAGTTGCTCCGGAGGCACAGATCGCGACACATCGGGTCGTCGCTGATGTGCGATCCGAGCACCCACCCGCCCCCGTGGAAGTACACGACAACCGGATGGGGGCCGTCGGTCGGTGGGCGGTACACCCGGTACTCGAGTTCACTGTCGGGTCCGGGGAGCGTGCCGTCGACGATCTCGCCCACCTCGGGGCCTGGCGGGCTCATTGCGGCCGACGCTTCCATGAAGCCCCGCGCATCCACGGGCGACATCGACTCGATCGGCGGCAACCCCAATTCGGCCATCGCCTCGAGCACCAGCATCACGTCGGGTTGCAGCGGGCGGATCAGGCCGTCGCTGCGCACCGAACGCGTGTCGCCGACCCTGGCGAATCCGAGGTAGTCGCGCTCCACGACCTCGTCGCATGTCTCCCGGTAACGGCCGACGCCGCCGAGGTACGGCAGGAACACCTGCGGCTTGCCCGGCACGTTGGCACCCATGTACCACGAGTTGGCCGTGGGCATCAGCGTGAGGCTGGCGAACGTGTTGACGTGGCCGACCCAGTGATCTTGGGCTTGTTGGGTCGGTTCGATCGTGGCGTATCCGTCGGCGCGAAGGTGGTCGACCGTGTCGGCGATCCAGTCGACGTGTTGCTCGATCGACACCATCATGTTGGACAGCACCGACGGGCTCTGTGGGCCGGTGATCATGAACAGGTTCGGGAAACCGACCGCCATCAACCCGAGGTAGGTGTGTGGGCCGTCGGCCCACGCATCCTTCAGCGTCACGCCGTCGCGGCCAGCGATGTCGACCGACACCATCGCCCCGGTCATGGCGTCGAAACCTGTGGCCAGCACGATGGCGTCGACGTCGAGGTCGTCGGCGCCATCAAGGGTGATGCCGTTCGCAGTCACGGTGTCGATTGGCGTCGAGCGCAGGTCGACGAGATCGACGTTGTCACGGTTGAACGTGGCGTAGTAGTCGGTGTCGAGACATGGACGCTTGGTCAACACGTAGTGGTTGGTCGGACACAGGATCTCGGCCACGTCGGGGTCGTCGACGATCGAGCGGATCTTGCTGTGCAGAAAGTCCACCAGTGTCTGGTTGGCATCGGGGTTGGTCTGCAGATCGATGAAGCCAGCGCCGTAGCCGACGAGTTCGCCTTGCTCCCATGCCGCTTCGTAGGCCGCGTTGCGTTCCTCTTCGGTCACGTCGAGCGCGCCGACGGTGCCTGGTTCGTTGGGCACGCCGATTTGCGAGAGCCGAGCCTCTTGTCGGTACGCCTCGCGGTCGGCCTCGTACGCCGCCATGCGTTCCTCGGAGATCGGGCCGTTGTGTGCCGGAATCGAGAAGTTGGGCGTGCGCTGCAGCACGGTGAGGTGCTCGGCTTGTTCGGCGATGAGCGGTATCGACTGAATCGCCGACGAGCCGGTGCCGATCACGGCGACCTTCTTGCCGGTGAAGTCGACGCCGTCGTGGGGCCACGTGCTGGTGGAGTACACCTCGCCGTCGAAGTTGTCGATGCCGGCGACGTCGGGGGTCTTCGGCACCGACAGACATCCGGTGGCCATCACGTAGTACGGCGCAGTGAGTTCGTCGCCGGCCTCGGTGGTGATCGTCCAGGTGCTGGTGTCGTCGTTCCACGTCGCACCGGCGACGCGGGTGCCGAACCGGATGTCGCGGCGCAGGTCGTGCTTGTCGGCGACGAACTGGGCGTAGCGCAGGATCTCGGGCTGGGTGGCGTAGCGCTCCGACCAGGTCCATTCGTCTTGCAGCTCGGGGTCCCAGCTGTAGGAGTAGTCGACGGTGAGGATGTCGCAGCGCGCGCCGGGGTAGCGGTTCCAATACCAGGTGCCGCCGAAGTCGCCGCCCTTCTCGATGATGCGCACGTCGTCGATGCCTGCCTGCTTCAGCCTGGCCGCCGTCAGCAGTCCCGAGAATCCGCCTCCGACGAACGCGAAGGTGACCTCGTCGTGAAGCGGCTCCCGCTCGACGTCGAGCGG
>JBCBSO010000334.1:0-5123 GCA_039819205.1 Actinomycetota bacterium | reverse complement strand
GTCATCCCGTAGGTGGCCACGGTGTTCGGCGGGCGATCGCGTGGGGGCCGCGATCCCCCCAGCACGATGCGCCGAAACCGTGCTGGGTCGATTCGCCCGAGTGCCGTTGGCACGAGCGACACCAGTGTCGCTCCGGTGTCGGCGGCGGCCATCACCGCAGCGGCGTCGAACCCGGGTAACACCGTGAGCGTGGTCGATGTGAGGAGCGCCCGCGTGATCACCGAAAGTCCCCCGACGTGCGACAGCGGAAGACAGGCCAGCCAATGGTCGTCGGGGCCGACCTCGAGCGCCGCGCTCGTGGCGGCGGCCGACGCGGCCACCGCGTCGTGGGTGAGCACCACACCCTTCGGCACGCCGGTCGATCCACTCGTGGCCACCACGAGCGCATCGCCGGCGTCGACGTCGTCGCCGACGCGCATCGCACCGCAGAGATCGGCGCGTGCCACAGATGGGAGCCGTTGATCGACAGGGAACGCCGCGTCGCCGGCATCCCATATCCGCCGCAGCTCGTCGACAAACGCCGGTCCTCCCAGCTGGTCGATGGCGACAAGGCGGGCCATGTCGAGTGGCTGTGGTGTACCGCGCGCCGGCGCTACGCCGTGACCGGATCGATCGGCGTGATCGGATCGACGGTGGCCTCGATTTCCGCCGCGATGGTCAGACAGCGCAGATCGTTGAATCGGTCGCCCATCACTTGGGCGCCGACGGGCAGGCCGTCGGCGACGCCTGCGGGGGTGATCGCGGCGGGCATGCCGAGCAGGTTGGCGGCGATTACCGGCCAGATTGTGGCCTGCATCGTTGCCAACCCAGTGTCGGGATCGATGTCGGCATCGTGCTCGAACGCGGGTTGCGCCCACGTGGGCGATAGCAGCAACGGATTCTCGTGAAAGAACTGCGCCCACTCGCGCAACATCCGGTACCGCTCGACATGCATCGTGGTCACATCCGGGTGCGACGGGGGCGGCGCCCCCTCCTGGGAGATGTCGAGGAGCCGTTTGGCGTTCGGGCCCATCACCAGGTCGAGCAGTTCTCGTTGGCTGTCGATGTCGGCACCGAGCAACGCTTGCCACAGCTGCACGACGAGCTCGATGTCGGGTGGCGTCGCCTCGACAACATCGTGGCCGGCGTCGGCCAGACGGTCGGCTGCACGGCGGATCGTCGCCGCGATGCCCGGGTCGATCGTCAGTCCATCAGGCGGCACCAACAGTGCGATCCGGATCTTCTCGCCCGGTGCGTTGTCGGCTAGGACCGCAGTGACGCTGCGCGGGTCGCGCCAGTGCTGTCCGGCGAGCGCGTCGAGCCCGGCGCGCACGTCGGCGACGGTCCGCGCCATCGGGCCCTCCACCACCATCAGCTGCGACGCCAGGCTCATGTTCTCGGGCGGGATCTCGGTGTCCATCGGAATCACGCCGACCGTCGGCTTCAGCGAGGCGATGCCGCAACAGTGGGCTGGATTGCGCAGTGATCCGCCGATGTCGTTGCCCAGCCCGATCGGGCTCATCCCGGAAGCGATCGCCGACCCTTCGCCGCCGCTGGAACCGCCGGCGGTGACGTGCGGATTCCATGGGTTGCGGGTGAGGCCGTGGAGCGACGAGTCGGTGTGCACGCGCAGACCGAAATCGGGCAGGTTCGTTCGGGCGAAGGGGATCGCGCCGGCGTTGCGCATACGGGTCACCGTCGGTGCGTCCTGCTGAGCAACCGCCTCTGCCAGCGCCGGCACCGCCTGCGTTGTCGGTGTGCCGGCCAGGTCGATGTTTTCCTTCACCGTGCACGGAACGCCGTGCAGCGGAGCGAGGTCGTCGCCGCGCGCCACGGCAGCATCCGCTTCGTCAGCGGCGCTCCGCGCCTCGTCGGGCAGCAGTCGCACGATCGCATTCAGATCTCCGTTCACCGCCTCGACCCGATCGAGATGGGCCTCGAGCACCTCTCGGCTCGACACCTCGCCGTTGGCGATGTCGGCGGCCAAGGTGAGTGCTGAACGTTGCCAGAGCTCGCTCATCGGCCCATCATGGCGCACCGATGAACCGTTGGATTACCGGAGCGCGCCCGCGCACGTTGCCTGCCGCTGTCGTGCCGGTGGCCGTCGGCGCGGCCTGCGCCGTCGGCGTCTCGGTTGACGGCATCGTGGGGTGGCGGGTGGCGGCCGCGCTGGTGGTGAGCCTCGCCCTGCAAGTCGGCGTGAACTACGCCAACGACTACAGCGACGGAGTGCGCGGCACCGACGACGTCCGAGTCGGTCCAGCGCGTCTGGTGGCCAGTGGGCTCGCCGAGCCGGCGAGCGTGAAGCGCGCGGCGCTCATCGCGTTCGCCGTCGCTGCCGTTGCCGGTCTGGCGATCGCCGTTGCGACATCGTGGTGGCTGCTCGCCGTCGGCGCCGCAGCGATCGCCGCGGGGTGGTTCTATACGGGCGGCCCAAAGCCCTACGGCTACCTCGGCCTCGGCGAACTCTTCGTGTTTGTCTTCTTCGGGCTGGTCGCCACGGCCGGGACGACCTACGCCGCCGTCGAGCAGGTCACGGCGGTATCACTGTGGATGGGTGCGGCGGTCGGCGCGTTGGCGTGCGCCCTGCTGGTGATCAACAACCTGCGCGACATCCCGACCGATCGCGAGGTTGGCAAGCGCACACTCGCCGTACGGCTGGGGGACCGACCGACACGATGGTTGTATGTCGCCCTTCTGGTTGCCGCATTCGCCGTGCTGCCGATCGTGGCGGTCGACCGGCCGTGGGCGCTGCTCGGGCTGGTCGCATTGCCGGTGGCGATCGGCCCGGCGCGCACCGTACTCGGTGGTGCTGTGGCAGATCAGCTGATTGCAGTCCTCGGAGCGACCGGGCGGGTGCAGCTTGTCTACGGCGTTGCGACGGCGATCGGGTTGGCGCTCAGCGGCTGACCCGGGCGACCCATTCGCCAATCGCCGCCGCAGTCCTGTCTGGCTGTTCGAGATGGGCGCTGTGGCCAGCTCCCTCGATCGTGACGATCTCGCCTGCGGGGAGCGCCGCACACATCCGCTCGCCGATCGCGGTGAACTTCTCGTCGTCGGCGCCGACCACCACGAGGGTCGGCGCAGCGATCTCGGCGAGCCGCGGCCACAGCGGACTCTGCGAGCCGGTGCCGGTCAGTCGGAGTGACGACGCCAGATCGTGGGCTCGATTCCGACGCCGGTCGTCGCGCATCGCCGCCTCGGCGGACAGTCCGGCGAACAGCGGCAGGGCGAGCCACTCGGCGATGAATGCGTCGACGCCAATCTCCTCGATGCGCGTTGCCAACTCCCGGTCCGCGGCGCGCCGTGCGAATCGTTCGACCTCGTCGTCGATGCCGGGCGTGGCGCCGATCAGCACCATTGCCGTCACCGCCGACGGGTGGGCGAGCGCAGCGTGCAGCGCCACCCGTCCGCCCATCGAGTATCCGACATACACCGCCTCGCCGCCGTGGGCGACCAGATGGTCCGCACACCCCCATAGCTCGGCGCGCACGTCACCGGCGGCGCCGTGGCCGGGAAGGTCGATGGCCTCCAGCTCAACCGAATCGTCGAGATGGCGTTGCAGTGCCGGTGCGACGACCTCCCACGAACGGGCGGTTTGGGTGAACCCGTGGGCGAGCGCGACGCGCACGTCAGCCGGCGTTGGCGGCCATCTTGGCCAGCACCCTGGCGAAGGTGTCTGGCTCCTGCGCGCCCGGAACGGCCCACGCATCGTTGAACACGAACGTCGGTACCGCCGTGACGCCGCGTTCGGCGGCCCCGCGTAGCTCCGCCGCGACCTCGCCGTTGCCTCGGTCACTGTCGAAGAACGACCGCACGTCGTCACGATCGAAGCCCTCAGCAGCAGCGAGGTCGGCGAGCGCATCAGGGTCGCCGATGTCGATGCCGTCGTAGAAGTAGGCCTGCAACAGACGCTCCTTCATCACCTCCTGCGGGATCGGCGAGTCGGGTTGCTCGCTCAACCACAACAAACGGTGGGCGAGCAGTGTGTTGGCCCGCAGCGCACGATCCATCCGAAATTCGATGCCCGCATCGGCGGCCGTCGAAGTGACACGGTCGATGATCTCCTTTGCCTGCTCGGGCCCGCCGAACTTCTTGGCATATGCGTCGAACACCGGGCCAGATCGCCCCGGGCTGGCGGTGGGATCGAGTTGGAACGGACGAAAGGTCACGTCGACCTCGACGTCGTCACCGAACTCAGCACGGAACTGGGCCAACCCGTTCTCGAACTTGCGCTTGCCGATGTAGCACCAGGGGCACACCACGTCGGAGTAGATCTCCACGGTGATGGTCGGGCGCTCTCCAGCACTGCCGGGGCGGGACGAATCGGTCTCAGCGTGGTCCACAGCACCACGCTACGCCGATGTGGCCCGTATGGTCGGCGTCGATGGTCGATGCACATGCCCAGGCGACGTTCGCGGCGACGTTGGTCGACGAGTGGGTGCGACTCGGTGTTCGCCACGCGGTGATCGCCCCAGGCTCGCGTTCGACCCCGATGGCGCTTGCCGTCGCTTGCCGCACCGACGTCGCGGTGCACGTGGTCCACGATGAGCGTGCCGCCGGATTCGTCGCCCTCGGGCTCGGTGTCGACGGCCCTCCCGCACTCCTCCTGTGCACCAGTGGCACGGCGGTCGCCCACTTCCTGCCGGCGGTGATCGAAGCGCGCCTCTCGCAGATCCCGATGATCGTGCTCACCGCCGATCGGCCCGCCGAACTGCGCGGCGTCGGTGCCCCACAGACGATCGAACAGCCGGGAATCTTTGGCGTCTACGTCACGGCAATGCACGATCTCGGCGACGAAGCGATTGCCGACGCGGCATCGTGGCGCGGCCGGGCCGGCGACGCCTGGCAGCACGCTGTCGACGGACCGGTGCAGGTCAATCTGCAGTTTCGCGAGCCGCTCGCGGCCGATGCCCGTGAGCTTCCCGGCCCGGCGGAGCCCATCGTGCGCCCGCGGGGAGCGCACCAGCACGACCGGGTGCCGGCCGACTTCGACCAACCTCGCGGCGTGATCCTTGCGGGAGGACGAAGCCTCGTCGACCCCGAGCGGGTGCGCCAGCTCGCTGAGCGCACCGGCTGGCCGCTGATCGCCGACCCGCTCTCCGGTATGCGGAGCGATCACTCCGTCACGATGGCCGATGCGC
>JBCBSO010000333.1:0-5127 GCA_039819205.1 Actinomycetota bacterium | reverse complement strand
ATGTGGATGATGTTGCAACAAGACGAGCCGGGCGACTTTGTGGTGGCCACGGGGGAGACGCACTCGATCGAAGATCTGGTCACTCGGGCCTTTGCCGAGGTGGGCATCGACAACTGGGGTGACTACGTCCGTCAGGACCCCAAGTTCTTCCGGCCTGCCGAGGTCGATCTGTTGATCGGTGACGCATCCAAAGCCCGCGAACAGCTGGGGTGGCGACCCGAAGTCGATTTCGGGCAACTCGTCAAGATGATGGTCACCCACGACCTCGAACACGAAGCCACCAAAGCCGGGCTCCCGGTACCGTCCTGACGGTCGCGAATCGCTGCTATCGACCGCCGAGGCGTTCGATGAGCGGCAGTCGCCACTCATCAGCCAGCACCGGGCCCAACGCAACCACGCGCTCGATGAGCGCGCGATCGATCGTGTGCCGGTCGAGCATCGCTTGGTGTGCGTCGAACACCGTGATCGCCGACGGATGCGGCTCAACGCTGATCGGACCGGCAGCTGGGACGGTGCCGGGGACGAGCACCCGCAGGTACCAACCGGTGCGGCCCGACGAGCGCATCAGCGGCCCGACTTTGGTAGAGCGCCGATACACCGTGAGCTTCTGGCACGGCCAACGCGGTTGACACACCGCGAGCACAGCATCGCCCCACTGCCACACGTCGCCGATCCGCACGGTTGACTCGTCGGCCCCGAGTGTGGCCACGTTCTCCCCAACCGCCGGAGCGTCGCGATCGGCGTCGATCGTCGCATCGTCGAGGTCGGCTGCCCACGCCGACCGATGCTCGTCGGGGTGGGCGTACACCGCCTTGTCCGGGCCACCGTGCACGGTTCGGTCGGCTTGATCGTCGCCGGCCAGGTTGAGCTCGGTCAGCGCCACGCTGGTGTCCGCATCGACCGGTCGTTTGTGAATCGCCGACGTGATCCCAAGAGTGTCATCGCCGAGCGGCCGTGGGCCGCCGACGTAGAGACCGGCGATCCCGATCGACGGCGTGTCCGTCATGTCTCGAAGGGCATGTCGGTGATCGCCTCCATCACCGAGTCCTGGTCGGGCTTGGCGCCGGCCCGCAGCCGCAGCTGCAACGCGACGGCAAATGCGATGAGCGCAACGATCGACGACAGCAAGAGTCCGATCTCGATGCGCCGGAAGATCTGATCGCTCGACAGCCAGGTGCCAAGCACGAAGGCCACGACGCCGAGGCCCCATCCCAACGCAACAAGCGCATGACCCTGGAGGGCGATCACGGCCTGTGCGGTGGCCAGGGCGCCCATGTACACCGCGCTGCTCAACGCGAGCATCGCCAGCGTGCGGCCGCCCAGGTCGGCGTCATACACCACCTCGATCACCCATGGGCCCAGTACGAACGCGCCGAGCGTTCCGATCACGCCGACCGCCAGAACGACCAGCATGAGTCGCCGGAGACCGGAGCGAAACTCCGTCAGCTCACCCTGAGCGGCGAGCCGGGACAGGCGGGGGAGCAGCGCCGCCTGCACCGCCTGGAACAAGAACAACGGAATCCGGGCGAGCAGCACACCGAACGAGAACTGGGTGACGAGCGCCTCTTGATCCGCGTCGGCGAACAGGCTGGCGGCGATCGGTCCCGCGTTCAGTAGCGAGGCGGCGAACACCGAGCCGAGCAGCAGCCAACCGAGGTTCGAGGTGACCTCGCTCCACTCGGCCGGCGGACCGGGGTCGGTCTGCAATCCGCCGCGTTGCCACACGATGACCACGGCCACCAGCGGGGCGAGGGCGATGAGCATGGCATACGCCCCGATGGCGCTCACGCTCAGCGCGGCGAGCACCAAACACACGATGATCCGGACGATCCCGTCGCTGCCCATGATCAACGCGTAGTTGCGGAATCGGCCAGTGCCCGACGAGATCCCGCGGGCGATGTGCGCGGGCGCATACGCCGCGAAGGCCGTGGCCAATGCAACGACCATGATCCAGTTGCCGTTGAAGTACGAGCTGGCGAGCAGCGGGCCGAGCGCGGCGATCACGACCACCATCGCCACCACGAGGATCACCCCGAGCCTGACGATCCGTTTGACGACCGGCCGCGATCCTTGGCCCATCGCGCGGCGCGCGGCCAGCGCTCGTCCGAGCTCCTGCTCGAGTGGCAGGAAGAATCCCGGCGACAAGGCGAACATCGCGAACCACAACGAGGCGATGGGCGCGAACTCGTCCTCGCCGCCGACGGCCACCGTGCCGACGCGGAAGAACGCGTACGTGGCGAAGCCGGCGATCAGCAGCGCGATGCCAACGGGAATGGTCCCTTCCGGCAGCGGTGTCCGCACGCGCGAGGTGGAGGTGGGTGTGGACACGGTCGATTGAGGCTATCGGGGCGGGCGAGTGAGGCCGGTGACGGCACGCCGTACCGAGCGCTCGAGCTCGCGGCGGCGCACTTGGGTTCGTTGCACGCCGAGGATGCCGAGGCCGACGCCGATGTACAGCGCCTCGCGCGCCAGGCCGGCGGCGCGGCGAGTTGCAGGGTGGTCGAGCACGGCCCCGAGGTCGGCGTCCGTGAGATCGATGCTGGTCAGATCCACTCGCGGATCGGGGCGGCCAGGCACGACACAACGCTACCGCCTTGCCGATGCCGCAACCGGTCGTGGTCGCTGCCGCCGGTGGTGGCCATGACAACCGACACACCGCGCATGCGGGTGTGACCTGTCGCCGCGACGCCGCCCCAGTAGCCTCGCATCTTCGTGGAAACGGAGACTCACAACGCGCCGCCGGTCGTGGCCGTGGTCGTCGTCCACGATCCCGCGCCGGAGTTCGACGAGGTGCTCGAGGCCCTCGCCGGCCAGGACTACCCCAATCTGCGGTACCTCTTTCTGGTGTCGGCGTCGGGCTCGGGCGACGACGACGCGGCAGTTGCGGCGCGCATCACCGCCCGTCTCCCCGAAGCGTTCGTGCGCACCACCGGTGCGAATCCCGGGTTTGCGCCAACGGCCAACGAGGTCCTGCGCCTCGTCGAAGGTGACAACGGCTTTCTGTTGCTGTGCCACGACGACATCGCCCCGGACCCCGAGGCCGTCCGCATGCTCGTCGAGGAGATTTTCCGTTCCAACGCCGGCGTTGTTGGCCCGAAACTCGTCGACTGGGACGATCCGCGAGTGCTCCGTGCGGTCGGTCTGAGCGCCGACCGTTTCGGTCACGTCGACCTCGGGATCGAGCCGGGGGAGGTCGACCAAGAGCAGCACGACGGCGTACGTGACGTGTTCGCCGTGCCGTCGGCGTGCATGCTCGTGCGCGCCGACCTGTTCCGTGCCCTTGGCGGGTTCGATCCGGCCATGTCGTACTACGGCGAAGATGTCGAGTTCTGCTGGCGGGTGCACTTCAGCGGCGCCCGCGTCGTCGTCGCTCCGGTCGCCCGCGTCCGTCACCGCGGCCGCTTGCCGGAGCGCCGGACCGATCTCCGGCCGACGGCGCTAGAGGCCCGTCACCGGGTGCGCACCGTCGCAACGCTCACCGGCCCGGCCCGACTGCTCGGTCGATCGGTCGAGCTCGTTCTGTTGACCATCGTCGAACTCGCCGTTGGCCTGTTCACCGGGCGGCTGCGTGAAGCGTGGGCGTCGGCCGTCGCAGTGATCGGGCTGGTACCGCGTACGCCGGCGATTCTCCGCCGGAGGCGAGCCGTCCGGGCGGTGCGGCGAGTCCCCGAACGGGAGATCACGAGCCTGCAAGTGCGCGGCAGCGCACGCCTCTCGGCCTACCTGCGGACGCGCGACACCACGACCTTCGCCGGGGCCGATCGGCAGATTCGTCGGTGGCGCGACAGCACGACTGCGCCCGTCATCGCGTGGATCGCCGTGCTCGTCGGACTGTTCATCGGCGCCCGCGAATTCTTCGCCGACGGTATTCCACCGGTTGGGGAGTTTCTTGCGTTTCCCGACAGCCCCCGTCGCCTGATGGAGACGTTCGTGTCGGGCTGGAATCCGACAGGGGTGGGAGCGACGTCGTCGAATCCGACGGGCTGGGCAACGATCTCACTGGCATCGTTCGCCACGTTGTTCCGGATGGGTTTGTTGTCGACGTTGTTCGTCGTCGGCACCGTGCTCGTCGGCGCCATCGGGGTGTGGAAGTTGGCCACCGTGTTCCCCTCGACTCGGGCTCGCCTGGCCACGCTGGTGGTCTACGTGGCCACGCCGGTGGTCAGCGGCGCAATGAGCAGTGGCCAGCTCACCGTGCTCGTCGTGTTTGCCACGACGCCATGGGTGCTCCATCTGGTGCGGCGTGCTGCCGGCATCGAAACCGCGGATCCCACGATGGCGGCAGCCGACGTTGCCGATGGGCTGATTGCGCTCGATCGCAACGAGCGCGTCCGACGCACGGTGGCGGCCATTATCGCCGTCGCCCTCGGAGCGGCGTTCGCGCCGATCGTGCTCGTTGTGGCTGCGCTCCTCGGAGTGCTGCTCTCGCTCGGCACGCTGCTGGCGTTGGCGTCGTGGCGGACCGCGGTGAACACGCTAGCGATCACCGCTGCAACGGTGATCGGCGCAGCGGCGCTCAACTTCCCGTGGGTGACTACCTGGTCGTGGTCGACGATGGTTGGCCCGCCGCCGGTCGGCGAGGCCGGCCTCGGGATGGTGCGCATTGCATCGTTCGACGTCGGCTCGACCGACTTTGCCGTTCTGGCGCTGGCCCTCTATCTGCCAGTGCTCGCCGCGATCGCGCTCGCTCGTGCGTGGCGGCTGACATGGGCGGTCCGTGCCGGCACGATCGTTGTGGTCTTCGGCGGACTGGCGGTGTTGGCCGATCGTGGCTCGTTGCCGATCGACATGCCCGCCGCCGGTGTGTTGCTGTCGCCGGTGGCGGCGGGTTTGGCGATCGCCGCTGGCGCCGCGCTTGCGGCGTTCGACCTCGACGTGCGCGGCGGTTCGTTCGGTTGGCGTCAGCCGCTCGGGTTGCTCGCCAGCGTGGCCGTGGTGGTTGGTGTGATCCCGGGCGTGTACGCCCTTGGTGACGGTGCCTGGGACGCGCCATCCACACCATTATCCAGCGTGCTTGAAGCCCGCCTTCCGCCGGCCGACGAAGATGGGTCGTACAACACGCTGGTGGTCGGCGATGCCCGCCTGTTACCGGTGCCCGGTACCGAGTACCGCGATGGCATCAGTTGG
>JBCBSO010000332.1:0-5131 GCA_039819205.1 Actinomycetota bacterium | reverse complement strand
ACCTCGACGTTGATCGGCCTCGGTGGCCACCGCGGTCCATTCGGGTTGCGGTGGCCACCGAGGCCGATCAACGTCGAGGTCGAGTTCGAGAATCCGGAGCAGATCACGTGGCTCGCTGTGACCGTCGGCGACGACACCGAGATCGCGACGCTCGACAACGGCGTCTTCACAGCGTCGCTGTCACCGTTCGAACTGGGCGACATCTCATTTCGTTATGACGCGCAGCGCGCGCCCGTCGAGGCCGACGACCTCGTTGTTGGCACCGACGCCGACTTCCGCTCGCGCATCCCCACGCTCGCCGGGCTGAACATCCTCGGCGTCAACACCGGGACCGACGGCGCACGGGTCACCATAGAAACGCCCTACGGCGGTGAGGACATGAGGATCGTCAACGAGATCCGCTTCGAGTCAGGCGTCGACTTCACTCCGACCGCGCAGCAACTCGACGAGGCTGCGCGCGCCGGAATACCCGGCTACGTCGAGATGGTCGAGATCGACGAACTCGACGACGAATCAGGTGGCTCGGTTGCCGTCGAGATCTACATCCCAACCGACTACCTCGAGTCGCTCGGGATCACGTTCGACGCGTTCAACGACCAGCCGATCGCTCCGATTCGCGCCGCACAAGCGATCGGGCCATTCAGCAAGATCCTGCTGTCGGGCGAGGTGTTCGCGCTCGCCAGTGGCGCGGTCAACGTCCAGAGCTTCCTCAGCGCCATCACAGGCGGCGGCAAGTACGACCGGATCAACGCGCTGCGCGCGGCGGCGCTGGAGTGTCCGACCCTCGACCCGAACGATCGCGAGTTCATCCTCGACAGCCTCGCGCTGACACGCGAGAACGCCCTGTGGCTCGATGGGCTCTCGATTGCCGCAACGATCGCATCGTTCGCCGTGGGGATCGCATTCCCGGTCGGCGGTCTGGCGTTGTCGTTGGCGTCGTCGGTGATCGGTGAACTCGTCGGCAACAGCCTCGAGTCAGGGCTCGACGCAATCAAACGCTTGATGGAGGCGAGCGACTGCAATTGTCCAGGCGATCCGTCAGCGGCGCCTCGGTGGATCTACGACCCTGCGGGCTACGTCTTCGAAGGGGTTGAGTCGAACCGCATCGAGGGTGCCACCGCCACCGTGTTCGAAGGGGTGACCGAGACCGGACCGTTCACGCAATGGGATGCCGTCCCCTATGCCCAGATCAACCCACAGATCACCGGCACCGACGGACGGTACGCGTGGGATGTGCCCGAGGGGTGGTGGCAGGTTCGGTACACCAAAGACGGTTACCTCCCGAACGAGTCGGAGGTGCTCGAGGTGCTCCCACCGCACTTCGACGTGAACGTCGGGCTGGTGCCAGTCGCCGATCCGACCGTCGATGACGTCGCTGCGAACGCCGGGCCCTCGGGGGTCGATGTGACCTTCTCCACGTACATGGATCCGACCACCGTCGATATCGCAGTCGCTGGCGCCCCGGGGTCGGTCGTTCCACTCGACGAGGAGCCAGACCCGGATGGACGGCCGTTGGCCCGCTCGTACCGCTTCCTGCCCGACGAGGCGTTTACCGTCGGCGACGACGTCGAGGTGACCGTGGTGTCGGCGACAGACTTTGCGGGCCGGAGCATCGGCGATCCGTTCACAACCACCGTGCCCGTCGTCGCTGGTGAAAGCGCCACCCTCAGTGGGTCGGTGTTCTCCGACCTCGACCTCAGTGTGTTGCGTGTGGACGAGCCCGGCATCGCCGGCGTCGAGGTGATCATCACCGACGGCTACGGCCAGACGTCGTATGCCACCACCGACGCTGATGGAGGGTTCGCGGTCGACGTACCACTCGGTCCCGCCGATGTGGTGATCGTTGCCACTTCGGCGCCGCTCGACGGGCTCGCGACGACCGCTCCGTCGCTCGCTCAGCGGGTGGTGGTCGGGCCGGACGGCGGGGACGCCACACCGGTCGGGTTCGCCCCGATTGCGGGCGCGATCGATCCGTTGACCGTCGGCGACGCCTCGGGCGGCACGGTCGAGGAGGGTTCGACCGTCGACGTCACCGTCGACCTGACGGCGCTCCCCGAACCGGTGGTCGCCGGCCTCGACATCGACGACGATGGCGTGGTCGACACCCCGGCGGACGCGCTGTTGCGCTACGACGCAGCGAACGACGACGGTCCCGCGCAACGCACGATCGATGTGATCGCCTCCGACGGGCGCCGTGTCGGTACCGCACCCGTCCAGATCGAGGTGGTCAACGTGGCACCGACAGTGATGCCGGGCACGCCATCGCCAACCGGGCTCACGGTCGACGGCGTGATCGCCAGCTACACCGACCCGGGAGTCGCCGATACTCACACGGCGATCATCCAGTGGGGCGACGGCACCACGTCGAATGGCACGGCCAGCGGCGGAGAGGTAGTCGGGAGCCACACCTATGCGTCGGCCGGCTCCTACGACGTCGAGGTGTGCGTCGGTGACGACGACGGCGGGGTGGGATGCACCGAACTCCAGGTGGACGTCGCCGATGAGCCGACGGGGTCGACGATGACGCCAACCACGGTGCCGTCGCCGACGTCCACACCGGATGCAACGACACCGGCCACGACAATCCCCACGTCGCCGTCGGCCGGTCCGCCCGCGGTCACCGACCCGCCGATGCCGACCATGCCCAACGGGGGGCTGCCCGCCACCGGCTCGAGCACCGGTTCATGGTTGCTGCTTGCGCTGCTGGCGATCGCCATCGGTGCGCTGGCGGTGCTCATCACCCGCCGCCGACCGCCTGCACCGAGAATCCAGTGAGCGACCGATGAGTGAGACCCGATCATCGACGGGTTTGGCTCACCGGTGCTGACCCGCGTCACCCACCGATGAGTGAAACCCGCGCATACACGGGTTTGGCTCATCGGTGGCGAACCGCAGCACCCACCGATGAGCGAAACCCGATCATCGACGGGTGTGGCTCACCGGTGCCAGCCGCGACTCAGCGGACGGTGCCGGCGAGGGTGAACGACCGCACGGCGCGGGCGAACATGTTCGACTCCACATCGGGCTCGGTCACCGCCTCGAGGTCGGTGAGGCGGGCGGCGAGTTGGCCGAACACTGCGGCCAGTGTGGTGCGCGCCACGTGGGTGCCGATGCACAGGTGGGTACCAAAGCCGAACGCCACGTGCGGATTCGGTGAGCGACGGATGTCGAACGTGAACGGATCGTCGAAGACGTCCTCGTCGCGGTTGGCCGACGGATAGAGCAAGATGATGCGATCGCCGGCGCCGACCGGCTGGTCGCCGATGTGGTCGTCGGTGATTGCTCGGCGGAACATGTTCGACAACGGGGTGACCCAGCGCAGCACTTCCTCGACCGCC
The DNA here is from genome assembly GCA_039819205.1 of Actinomycetota bacterium. GTDB lineage: Bacteria > Actinomycetota > Acidimicrobiia > Acidimicrobiales > Ilumatobacteraceae > JABSQH01. Next base: position 1,793 of record JBCBSO010000332.1, on the reverse strand, counting down.
CCCGGCACGAGTTCGGGGTCGGCGGCGAGTGCGTCCCATTGATCGGGATGGTCGACGAACGCCCGGAGACCGTGGCTGATCGCGGTGCGCGTGGTCTCGGCGCCGCCCGAGATGAACAGCCCGACCTCGTGCACGATCGACTCGGGCGGGAGCGGTTCGCCGTCGATGCGACCGTGCAACCAATCGCTGATGAGGTCGTCGGCGGGCTCGGCCAACTTCTGTCCAGCGATCTCGCCGAGTACGCCGGCGAACTCCATGTTGGCGTCAAAGAACTCGCGGAACGTCGTGCCGTCGCGTTCGCGCATGTCGGTGCGCATCAGCTTCTCCGACCACACCTTGATGTCGGGCCACATCTCTTCGGGGTAGCCGAGCAGCTGTGCGGTCAGGCGCGCCGGGAGTTGACCGGCCAGGGCATCAACGACCTCGAACTCACAACGATCACCGGCGCCGACACCGCCGAGGATGGCATCGACCAGCTCGGTGGTCAGCCCGTCGATGTCGCCTCGCCGTTCGGCGACTCCCTGCTTGGTGAACCGGCGCTGCACGAGCATCCGTTGCTGGCGATGCCGCGGATCGTCCTGGGCGATCATGTTCGCCTCTTCCGGCGACCAGATCGCCCGGTACCCCTGACCGGAGATGAACACGGTGCTGCGGCGTTCGACATCGAGGATGTCGGCGTGGCGGGTCACACCCCACAGGCCGTTGCGTGCGTCGCGGTACACCGGCTCGTTCGCCCGCATCCACGCCCACACATCGTGGGGATCACGGCGATACAGCTCGGGATCCAACAGATCAGCGACGAGCCGCGACTCGCCTGTGGCTACGTCCTGCGTCATCGTCCGATCGTTGCAGAACGCGTTGCCCGATCCTGTACCGCGGGCCCCGCCGGGAACTACGTACCTGGGACGACGATGCGAACGTCGACCTCGTCGTCGCCGACGCTTCCGCGCGCGACCTTCAGCGCGAGGTCCGTCCCGATCGGACAGTTGGTCGTGGCGAAGGCGTTCAGCGCAACGCTCCACTGCTGGAGACCGACCAGGTTGTCTTCGATCATGGCAACTGCGGCGCTGGGCTCGATGGGAGCGTTGTCGGGTAGGTCGATGCACCGGAGGCCCGGCTGCTCGACGTTCGGGGCGCGCACCACCGTGTCGGCGAGCGATGGCGATGCGTCCTGGACGCGATCTCGAAAGATCCACACCCAATGCGCTCCGAACCGCTCGTCGACGTCCGCTCGGTCGTAGACGTCGTCGAGACGGGCGACGTCGGCGAGCAGGTCGTCAACCTCGGCCTTCGTGTACGTGTCGGGGGTACCGCCGGGAGCGGTCGGAGCATCGCCGTGATCGTGGTCGACGAGGTAGCCGTTGACGTCGATCACCACGTGCACCGCGCCCCGGAAGTTACGGACTGAGAACCGACCATCGTCGGACAGGGCCGTCAGCACCGCGTTCGGGGTCGGCGCCGCCCCCGGGGTCGGGTTGAGATTGCTCGCATCAGGAAGCGGAGCGTCGCTCGGGTACACCCGCAGGTTGGTTTGGGCGGTGGCCCCAACAGCGGTGACGTTGAGCATCAGCCCCATTGCGTCGTCGGGGAGCTGGCAATCGCCCGACGTCCCTCGGCCGGCGACGTCGATCGCCTGCTCCGGACCGAGGGCCCCGGCGGTCGACCCGATCTGCGACCCGGGCCGAGTGTCGACCACGCGGCACGGAGTGATCGGGTGCACCACCGGGTTCGGGTCGCCGTGTTCGCCGGGGCCCTCGGTCCGGAGCAGGCGATCGACGTCGCCGGCCGAGGGA
>JBCBSO010000331.1:0-5143 GCA_039819205.1 Actinomycetota bacterium | reverse complement strand
ATGCGCATCGATCTCGTCAACGACGGCCCCGTCACCGTGATCATCGAGGTCTGAATCGGGCGGCCCACGCTGGGTATGGCGACCACGGCCTGAGGGACCTTGCGTTTGTGTGAGCGAAGATCGGGGATGCCGGTCTATGTGGTCACACAAACCGGGGGAGGGGCGTCTCAGACCCGATCGGACACCGGCGACCGATGCACCGGGTCCGGGCGGCCTCGTGCTTCACGCCGGCTGGCGAGTGTGGCGCCGATGAACGCGAGGGCGGCGAGGACGATCCATGGGGCGTCGCCGAGCTGGGTGTACCACGTCAGTCCCGAGCGCAGCTCGACGTCGTCGATCAGCACCGCCCGTTCGGAGATCGACGTCCGCTCGAGGACCGTGCCGTTCTCGTCGACGAACGCGGTGAAGCCAGTCGGAGCGGCTTGGATGACCCACCGCCCGTTCTCGATCGCTCGCTGTCGACTCGATGCCACCTGTTGGGTCTGCACGATCGTGCCGGTGTAGCTGGCGCCGTTGGTGGGGTTGATGATCGCCTCCCCACCGAGTTCGACGCCTTCCCGGGCACGACCACCGAAGAAGATCTCCCACGAGATCGCCACTGCCAGCTCGGTGCCATCGGGCAGGACCAACAGCGCTGGGTCCGTGCCCGGCAGCGCGTCGCGCCCGATTCGATCGATGGGGGCGCCAAAGAACTCCAGAACGCCGCGCAGCGGGACGTACTCGCCGAATGGCACCCGGCGGACCTTGTCGTACCTGCTGACGATCGTGCCGTCGGGGCCGATCACCACCTGCGCGTTGGTCCGGTTCTCGCCGCCGTTGCGCTCCTCGGTGATCCCCACAGCGATCGGGGCGTCGAGGCGCGCCGCTTCGGCAGCGATGATCGCCGGCAAGGTGTCGCCCGTTTCGCCGGCGGCCTCAACGACGACCAGCGGCGCTGGCGAGGCGACGAATGACTCGACGTCGAGCGTGTTCTCAGGCCACAACACGAGATCGACGTCGTCGTCCCGAGTCAGCTCGCGCGTCGCTTCGAGATGGGCGATGAACACATCGGTCCACGGAACGTCGGTCGCCGACGTGCCCTGCCGCCCGCCACCTTGCACCGCGGCCACGCGCAGCGTGTCGCCCGTGGCGCTGCCGCGCGGCGCCGCTACCACGGCGAGTGTCAGGACGACGATGGCGACCACGCTCGTCATCACCCCCAGTCGGATGGTTGCGTCGGCGCCATGGGGCTGGTCGCCGTCGACACTGTCGTCATCTGTGGCCCGGTCGCCGATGAGCCGCACGAGCACGGTGCCGATGGCGAATCCGATCTGCAGGGTGAACCAGGTGATCAGAATCGTGCCCCCGACGCGCCCGATCCCGGCGAACGGCCCGGCGACCTGGGCGATTCCGAGCGATGCCAGTGGGACTCCGCCAAAGGGGAACGAGAAACGCAACGCCTCGACGAGTGTGTGCGAAGCGGGCCGTCCGATCACTCCCCATCGACCGGCCGGTGCGACCCACGCGGCACACGCGTGGAACCCCGCGTAGACGCCGCCGGCGACGAGGTAGCCAGGCACCGTGAGCTGCACCATCCAGCCCATGCCGAGGAACATCCAGCCGGCGCCGAACGCGTAGCCGGTCGCTGCGCGATGGCGACGAGCCCGCCGGGTCGATACGTCGCCGGGCAGTTCGGTCGCCTGCAGCGCCGCGAACACGGCGATGCCGACGAACGACAGCGGCCACCAGCCCCATGGCGGCAGCGATAGGGCCACGAGCGCACCGGCTGCAAGAGCGATCGCAATACGCGCCCATCCGGTGCCCCGGGCGGACGGGACCTCGTCAGGCAACCAGATCGAGGAAGACGACGATCCGCTGGGCGACCGACCCCGGCGGGTGGCAGGCGAACAGCGTGGCGGTCGGCGTTTCGGTGGGGTTGACGATCCACACCGCGTCGGGGTTGACGATCTCGGTGCGGTTGACGCGGTAGGTGTGTGCGCCCTCAGCGGTGTTGAACACCACCTCGTCACCGGGTGACAGCTGGTCGAGGTTACGGAACTCGGCGTTATGGCTGGTGCGGTGAGCGGCAACCACCACGTTGCCGTCCTGGCCCGGCATTGCCGTACCGGGCCAGTGACCGGGCCCGCGGTCGAGCGTGGTCATCCGGATCCCCGACAGCATTGGGCTGTCGAGCCCGATGCTGGGGATCGCGATCGACCCGATTTGTGGGCCAGCCTCGGCGGCCTGCGGGTCTGACGGCGGAGCGATCGGTGCGGCGGGTTGCTCCGGGAGCGTGTCCGGCGGCGGCTCGGTGGTCGGCGCTGCCGTCGTGGTCGGCGCGGCGGTGGTGGAGGGAGCGGCCGTTGTCGACGGCGCCGCCTTTGTGGTGGTGCTCGGCGTGCTGGTGATGATCGTGGTCGACGGCGCCAGCGTGGTGGTGGTCGCCTCGGTCGTCGGCGGGTTGAACGTGGCCACCGCATCGGGGGTGCCGTCGTCACTGAAGACGAACGCCCCGCCGATTCCGACGAGCGCGAGGGCGCCAACCGAGACCGAGAGCATCGTGCGACGGCGAACGTCCAGCCCGTTCACGCGGTCCATCATGGCAGAGCTCCGAGGCGCTGAACAGTGCGGTTCACGATTCGTTTCGCATCTCGCACGCATGCCGGAATCCCGATTCCGCGGTATCCGGCGCCCGTGACCTCGATGCCGGCGGGGAGCGCGGCGTCGATCGCTTCGACCCATCGCTGGTGATGTGGTCGGTACTGGGCAAAGGCACCCGGCCAGCGGGTGATGCGCACGTCGATGGGCGTCGGGTCGACCCCCAATTGGTCGGCGAGATCGTCGAGCGTTCCGGCCAGTATCGCCTCGTCGTCGAGGTGGGCCACCGGCGCGCCATCGCGCCCGAGCGATGCCCGCAGGATCACGCCACCGTCGTCGGGCTGCCAGTGGGCCCACTTCTGGGAGCCGAACGACACCGCGGTCAGCGAGCGCTGCAGCGCCTTGGGGATGAGGTAGCCGCTCATTCCATGGAGTCGCTCGGGCCATGCTGCGCGCGGGAGGTGCAGCACCACCATCACCACGTCGGCGTCCTCGGCGCGGGCGAGCAGACGACTCGCCTCGGGAGCCGACGCCCGCACCATGTGCGCACCGACGTGCGGCGGGGTCGCCATGATCACGGCGTCGAATCGCTCGTCGTCGACGCGCCACCCGCCTCCGCCATCGGGCTCGATCCGGTCGATCGGCCGACCGGTGGCGATCGTGGCGCCCAGGGAGCGCGCAGCATCGGCGGTGGCGGTGACCAGCTCGGCCATCCCGCCACGTGGCGCCGCAAAGATCGGGCCGGCGGCAGCGGTACCGGTGCCGGGGCGGCCACCGCCGCCCGGGAGCAATCCGCGATTCCACAGGATGCTGCGGCGCGAGCTGGCCAGCTGATGCAACTGCGGCACCTCGGCCAAGCTGAAGCGGTCGGTGTCGGCCGCGTAGATACTGCCCACCAAGCTGTCGACGAGCATCTCGTGGACCTCGTCGCCAAACCTGGCGCGCACGTATGCCCCGACGGAGTCGGGGGCCAGCGATGTTCGCGGCAGCAACGGCTCAATCGCCGCGCGAGCAGCGCCGCGCCAACTGATCAGCGACGAGCGCACCAGTGGCCACGGTCGTCCCGGCACGCCGAGGATCAGTCCCTCGGGAATGCGGTGCAGCCCGTCGCACCACACGGCGGCGCCCACCGCCTGGGGTGACACCAGGTCGAGATCGAGTGACTCGGCGAGCGCTACCGCCTCGGGGACCCGAGCGAGAAACGCGTCGGCGCCGGCGTCGAGCCCGACAATGCCGGCGAATGGCGCACTCTGGATCCGTCCGCCCACCGATGCCCCGCGTTCGAAGAGGGTGACGTCGAGTGCGGTGTCGTGGCGGAGTAGCTCGAGCGTCGCGGCGGAGCCGGCGATGCCGCCTCCGATCACGGCGACGCGGCGGGCGGGCTGGGTCATTGCGGAATCGCGGTCATTGCAGAGCGGCGGTCATTGCGGCTCGGCCACGGCCCGCACGAGGTCGGCCAGCGCAGACATCACCGCGTCGTCGGCGTTGACCGATGCGGTGCGATCGAACGCCAGACCGCGTGCCTCGGCGCGTTGCGCGGCCTCGATGTCGAGGTCGTAGAGCACCTCGAGATGATCAGCGACGAACCCGCATGAGCTGACGATGACGGCGCCGGCGCCACCGTCGGCCAGCGTGTCGATGGCGTCGAGCACATCGGGGCCGATCCACGGCTCGGGTGTGCGGCCCGCCGACTGCCAGGCGATCGACCACTCGTCGCCCTCGACCAAGCCGAGTTCGCCGGCCACGGCGGTAGCGGTTGCCCGCAGCTCGTCGGGATACGGGTCGCCACCGTCGATGATCCGTTGCGGCAGCGAGTGCGCCGTGAACAGCACATGTACCGGTCCGTGCTTCTCGCTGAGTGCGTCGAAGCGAGTCGCCAGGTCGGCGGCCAAAAAGCGGACGAATGCCGGTTCGGTGGCCCAGCTCTCGAGTCCCAGCACCGGGACGTCACCGGCGCCGTCTTGGGCACGACTGAGGTACTGGCCGATCGAATACGACGAATAGTGGGGAGCGAGCACCACGCCGACCAGCTGATCAGCGCCGGCGGCGACCAGTTCGGCGGCGCCCTCTTCCACCTTCGGATCGGCGTGCTTCAGCCCCAGCCCCACCCGAAACCGGCCCGGCTGTCCCGCCTCGGTAGCGGCCGCTTCGAGGTGGGCTTCGATCGCCGCAGCTTGGGCCTCGGTGAGCTCGGCCAGCGGTGACACGCCCCCGATCGCGGCATAACGCGCAGTGAGATCGGCGAGCGCCTCCGGCGTGGGAGGCCGACCGCGCCGGATGTCGGTGTAGTACGGCTCGATCTCCGCGGGCGTACGCGGCGTTCCGTAGGCCATCACCAACACGCCGGTGTGCGCATCGCTCATCGGATCTCCTCCATCGTCGGTTCCACCGCGGCCCAAGGTGCTGCATCGGCTGCCGACGTCACGTCGTGAACGATGTCGACCACGTGCTGCAAAACGCCCGGATCGGAGTCGGGGTGGACGCCGTGGCCCAGGTTGAACACATGGCCGGGGCGGCGGTGACCGTCGACCAGGTTGTCGTCGAGCGGCAAGGTGCCGTGCTCGAC
>JBCBSO010000330.1:0-5143 GCA_039819205.1 Actinomycetota bacterium | reverse complement strand
CTTGCGCACAGAACCAGTGGGCGTTGGACCGCGTACCGAACTGTGTGCTGAATCCGGCGCGTCGCGCCTGAAATCCCCGGGATTTCGGTTACTGCTGTTGGCCGCGGGCTTGGATAGCGGCGCGTCGTTCGGCGACGGCCTCGGGGCGGAAGTGGGCGCGACGCCAGGCGCGACCGTCGCGCGCCTCGATCTCCCAGGCGTCGTCGTCGGTGGTCACCGCGCCATACGTCGAGCGGATCTGGCGCACCGCAGGTTGTTCGTTGCCGACGATGTCAGCGGCCAGCTGATATGTGAATGGCAACAGCTCGTCGTGGGCGACCACGTGATTGACCAAACCGAACGCCAACGCTTCGTCGGCGTCCATGAAGTTGCCGGTGAAGCTCATCTCGCGCGCTCGACGCACGCCGATCGCCTGCGGCAGCAGCACGGTGAGCCCCCAGCCGGGCATCACGCCGACACGGGTGTGCGTGTCGCCGAACTTGGCGTGTTCGCTGGCGATGAGGAAGTCGCAGTTCAAGGCGAGCTCGAATCCCCCGGTGACGGCCACACCGTTGATCGCCCCGATGAGTGGCTTCGACAGTCGCGGGAACGGGCCACGGACGCCGTCGCGGTTACGACTGCCGTCGGCGCCCGATCCGCCGCCCAAGTTGCCGCCGGTCGATCCGAGCTCCTTCAAGTCGAGCCCAGCGCAAAAGGCCGGATCGGTGCCGGTCAGCACGATCACGTCGACGTCGTCGTCGGCTTCGGCTGCCGACAGCCGCTCGGGCAAGAGGGCCAGCACCTCGCTGGACAGCGCGTTGCGGGCCTCGGGACGGTGGAGCGTGATCGTGGCGACGCGCGTATCGACGTCGTAGCGAACCGGGGTGTCGTCGCTCATCGCGACATCTTCGCGTCAATGAGGGTGCAACGAGCGGGTCAGGGACTCTCGTCGGCGGGGAGGAACGCCAGCTGGAGATCGCCGAGCTTGACCAGCGTCGAGGCGATCCAGCCGCCGAGGGCGCCGAAGTGCTCATCGAGCAGCGTGCTGGTGCCGTCGGCCACCGTCTCCTCGGCCAGCTCGTACAACCCCTCGTAGGTGATTTCGACCGCGTACTCCGGTACCACCGAGTCGTCGTCGACGGGGTCGGGGTGGGCGATCTCGGTCGTCAGGCCGGCGCGTTCGAGCCGATCGTCGCCGACCAACGGGCTGAGTTCGGGCACCGCGGCGTACAGCGCAGCGGGATCGGCGGGATCGGCGAGTCGTTGCACACGGAGCACGATCTCCATCTCAATGGCCGGTCGGCGTTCGAGCTCCTCCTCGACGTACCACTGGCGGTACGCCGCCTGGCTCCAGGCCGGCCAATCGAAGGTGATGTGCGCGACCACCCGTGGCGGCTCGCCTTCGCCGGGCAGTCCGTAGCTGGTTTCCCACGTGAGGTCGCCGAGCAGTACGTCGCTCTGGAAGTGCTCCTCGAACGCCTGCCGCTCGAGAAACGCCGACTCGAACGCGTCGCGCAGCGCGCTGATCGCATCGGTGAAGACATGATCCAACATCTGCGCCGGGCAGGCTAACCGCAGCTCGTGCCAGACTCACGAGATGTCGCTCGTGCTGACCGCTGTTACCGACCGGGTTGCCACCCTCACGCTCAACAACCCTGACGAGCGCAACACGCTCACCGCGCCGATGGTCGCCGAGATCGTCGCCGCGATGGACGCCTTCGAAGCCGATGAGGGCGTCGGCGCGGTGGTGGTCACGGGCACGCCACCCGCGTTCTGCGCCGGTGCCAACCTGGGCAACCTGTCCGAGGCCACCGGCGAGAGCCTGGGCAACATCTACGAGGGCTTCTTGCGGATCGCTCGCAGCCCGCTGCCGACCGTTGCCGCGGTGAATGGGTCGGCGGTTGGGGCAGGGATGAACCTGGCGCTCGGTTGCGACGTGCGCATCGTCGCCGACCGGGCCAAGCTCGACACGCGCTTCTTGCAGCTCGGGATTCACCCGGGCGGCGGGCACACGTGGATGTTGCGGCGCATCGTTGGTCCGCAGGCGACGATGGCTGCCGTGGTGTTCGGGCAGGTGCTCGATGGCCCTGAGGCCGAACGCATCGGGCTGGCGTGGCGCAGTGTCCCGAGCAATGAGCTCATGGCGACGGCGCAGGAGTTCGCCAAGGGGGCGGCGTCGGCGCCGCGTGAGCTGGCGATCACCACCAAGACCACCGTGCGGGCGATGGCCGACATCGACACGCACGACGCGGCAGTGGCCGCCGAGCTGGAACCGCAGCTGTGGAGCACTCGTCAGCCGTGGTTCGCGGAGCGGCTGGCCCGCCTGCAAGCCAAGTTGCAGGCCAAGACCGGTCGCCGCTGAGCGCGGCGACCGGTCCAGGCGTTCAGATCAGCTCGGCCGGCGGCGGACGAAGACCATCACGCCGCCAGCTGCGATGAACAACGTGGCGATGGCGGCGATCCAGCCCGTCGATGTCGACGACGCGCCCGTCTCGGGGAGGATCTCCACCGGCGGCGCCGGTGGAGGAGGCGGCTGCGTCGTTGGCGCTGCCGTGGTCGGCGCCGCAGTGGTTCCCGGCGGTTCCGTCGTGGTGGTGGTCGTGGTCGTCGGCGGCGGTACGTAAGTGTTGGTCACCACGCAGTAGGCGTTGCCATCAATCGTGCTGAACCCCTCGTCGCCGATCGGCTGGAGGTTGTCGCCTGGCGGTTGCCCAAGATTGGTGGCGCACTCCACGCTGGTGAGCACGTAGTTCTCGACGGTCGGTTCACCGATCGTGAGGTTTACGCCCGCCGGAATCACGATGGTGCCGCACTTCGTGGTGTCGAAGTCGTCTTCGCACGTCTCGTCGGCGACGTCGTTGCCGCTGGCGACCACCGTGTCGCCGTCGAGGAGCTCGATGGTGAAGTCGTCGGAGTCGGCCGGACCGCCGCCCACCACGACCTTGTCGATGTACACCACGGTCGCCAACAGTGAGAGGTTGCACTCGGCGTTGCCCGCCCCTGCAGCAACCGTGAACGGCTCGCTGATCGAACTCGAGATGACCGCTCCGCTGCTCGTGCAGTTGCCGAAGAGACCCCAGTTGGCGGGGACGCCGGCGAGGTCGATGAAGTAGCTGCCCGGGTCAAGGTCGCATCCGGCGTCGCCTTGGACGAACGTCGGCGTTCCTCCCCCGAGCGGCATTTCGCCACAGTCGAGCGGCGCAACCTGGGCGCCGGGGCTGCCGCCGTCGTCCTCGAAGATCTGCACCGTGAGCCCGTCGAACACCGTTGCTGCGTCGGGACCTTGGACGACGATGTCGACGTCGACGCCAGTCGTCTGTGTTTGTGCCTCGACGGTGTCGAGCCCCATCGCGCTGACACTCACCGCAATGGCGAGTCCGGCTGCGATCGTCAACCGCCGGATTCGCGTCCGTTGCTGTCCCATGGATTCCCCTTCCCGTCCCGGAGGTGCCCTACCGCCCGGCCGGGGACACCGTAGACCATGCTGCGCAGCCCCGCGTTTGTCGCCACACGCTGGGGCGTCGCGAAACGCGCAGAACTGTTACAGAAGACCCTGTTCGCGGTGAACGGAGGTGAACTACCGTGTGAACGCAACACAACAGGCGCATCTGCCGAGGTGTTGGGGCCGTCGGCGGCTGAGTCGAACATGCAACCCAACCCACGCGGGTGGCGACAGCCATCCACGCCAGGAGGTAGCCAATGAGCCAGCGTCACCGCACCGACGAGGTGCCTCTGCAGCCGAAGCAGGAGGTTCGAGCGCACGCCCACAGCGAGCGACATCGAATCCATGTCGAGTTGCAGAACGTGGCCCAGGACGTGAGTGCCGGGATCGACCCCGAAGACGTCCATGAGCCGGGTTCGGCCTGGAAGCCCGAAGCCCACCACGATTCGGAGAAGGCCAAGCAGAAGCTGGCCAAGCGGTCACGCTCGAAGCGACATTGGAAGACCAAGATGTGGAAGCGGCGCACCCTGGCCCGTCAGGCCAAGGCGCGTGAGATCGAGCGGGCGCGCGAGCGCTCCGGGCTCGAGTTCATCGATCCAGACCCGGCCTGAGCTCGCCGATTGCGGACAACTGGGGCACCACCCGGTTGTCCGCAGTGGTGGTTCACGAACTGAGGTACGTCGCGACGAACTCCTCGCGACGCGCCTCCCATTCTTCGGCGGTGATGCCGTAGCGCATGTGGTCTTCCCACACGCCGTTGATCTCCAGATAGCGCAGCGCGACGCCCTCGTCGCGGATCGCCAGCTTCTCCATCACCCGGCGGCTGCGTTCGTTGCGCGGCACGATGCAGATCTCCACGCGGTGTAGGCCGACGTCGTCGAAGGCAAAGCGCAGTACCGCAGCCACGCCTTCGCCGATGTATCCGTTGCCCGCCACGCGCTGGTCGATCCAGTAGCCGATCGTCGCCGACTGCATCGCCCCGCGGATCACGTTGTTCACGTTCACCTCGCCGATCACATGGTCGTCGACGAACAGCCCGAACTGATACGCGGTGCCGGCGGCCCGGTCGCGGTCGCGCTGCAGGCATCGTGATGCAAAGGCGCTGCGATCGGTGGTGGGGTCCGGCTGGTTGGGGTGCCGGCTCGGCTCCCACACGGTGAGCCACTCCTCGTTGCGCGTCCGCACTTCGCTCCACTCGGCGAAGTCGCTGGCGGCAAGCGGGCGCAACATCACGCGGCGCCCGTGGAGGTGCGCGGGACTCGACGCCCGCGACGGGTGACGCAGCGCAAGGCGCGGGCGCTGTCTCACGGCGTTGCCGCTTCCGGAGCGCGGCCGCCCGCGGCGCCGCGCACGGCGACGTCGTCGAGTTCGAGGCGACGGATGATGGCCAGCACTACGCAACAGGTTCCCACGATTGCGTCGATGTACGCGCCGCCGAGCCCGGGGTTGTGTTGTCGGTCGTCACGCGACTCGGTGGCCACGGTGCGGAACACCTCGTCGATCTCATCGCGTCGCAGGCGCAACGTAGGTGGCAGCTGCTCGCTGCCCCGCTCTACCCGGGCGAGTTGCTCGGCGTGCTCGCCGGTGATCGCCACGTCGGCTGGGGCGAGGAGGCTTGGCGCCTCGATCAACACGTCGTCGAGATGATCGGCCACTAGGCCGAGCGCATTGGTCAAGTCGGCCGGGTGCGGCGGATCGTGTGCGCCGAGCACATCGTCCGCG
>JBCBSO010000329.1:0-5154 GCA_039819205.1 Actinomycetota bacterium | reverse complement strand
GTCACCTCGACTTCCACTGTGGCCCCGGACGCCCGGTGCGCTGTTTGCAGTCGGACGCGGTCGTTCGTGGACTCGGTCGCCGTGACGTTCCCGGGTCCGACTGCAAACAGCGCACCGGGCGTCCGGGGCCACAGTGGAAGTCGAGGTGACGGCTCAGGCGGTCGACCTTGTCGACGTCGACGTCTGCGGTCACCCACAGCGGCGCGCCGCCGCGATCGACACGTACCGCTGCCTGTTGTGCTCCCGTCGCTTCTTGCGCGCTGGAGAGCAGGGTTGCCGCAACCTCGTGATCCGAGACCCCTGCGGTGAGCGATGTCACCGCCTGGACGAACTCGGAGGCCATGCTCGAGACCTGGTTGCTATCCGTCGGCTCTCCCCCTTAGCTGACCGCTTCCTCGCCTGGGCGTGGCAGGTCGTAAGCATCCCACGAATCTGCCCCTTGGTCGTATCGAGCCTGGACGGTGCGCATGATCTCGATGGTCTCGCTGCGCATCGTCGAGTTGAAGAGGTGGTTCTCGAGCCGCGTGGCCGCTTCCACGCCGAGATCCCAGGTCTGCAGAATCCCGCGTTTGTTGGCCAACAGCGCACGGTGTGGCCGCGTCGCGATCCTGGCGGCCCAGTCGAGGGTCGCCGAGCGTAGGTCAGCGTCCGGGTACAGCCGATTGACCACACCCAACCGATGCAAGTGGCGCGCCGTCATCGGCTCGCCGGAGAGAAAGAGCTCCATCGCAGCTGATTGCCCACAAAGGCGGGCAAAGCGCACGGTGCCGCCGCCGCCGGGGATGACCCCGAGGATCGACTCGATCTGCGCGTACGTCGCAGACTCTCCGGCAGTCCGCAAGTTGCACGCCCACGAGATCTCCGCACCACCACCCCACGCTTGTGCGTGATTGCAGCTGATCGTCACCATCGGGCCCTGCTCGAGTTCGTCGGTCAGCCGACGCCACAGGCGCGGGTCGTACTGGACGCGCTCGGGATGCTCGTACGCGTCGAGCACGTCGGGCAGGTAGGCATGGGCCATGAGATAGCCCGGCACGTCGCTGGCGATCACGAGCACGCGGTTGCCCGCCCGGCGAGCAGCTCCGACTCCCTCGAACATCGCGTCTAGCAACTCGTACGAGCCGAAGTTCTTCGGCGGGTTGTCGATGAGCAACAACCCGACGCCATCCGCTGGTTGGCTGAGGTGCACGAGATCGGCCACTCTGAGGTCTCCTTGATCGCCGGTCAGATGCGTCTACCAGCTTTCGCCGGACCGGCACAGGACAGGTGTCCCTTGGCATCGACGCGGTCGTTGGCAAACGTGATGCGGGTGCCCACGACGAGCAAGCCGTTCGATTTGCGTCGGACTTCCCAGTGACGTCGATGTCTGAGCGACGCTCGACGAGCGACCATCGCATCCCCGACCGCGAGGACGTGGTGTTTCGCTACCTCATCGAGCGACGGGTCCGCGACGCACCCGATCAGGTCTTCGCAGTGTTCGAGGACGGCAGTTCGTGGACGCACCAGGAGCTGCTCGATGCCACGCTCGCCGCGGCACGAGGGTTTCAGCAACTCGGCGTGCGGCAAGGCGACCACGTCGCGTCGTTTCTCCCACACGGCACCGACGCACTCCGGGTCTGGTTCGGATTGAACTATCTGGGCGCCGTCTACGTCCCCATCAATCCGTCGTACCGGGGCAACCTCCTCGCCCACGTGATCGCCAACAGCGACGCATCGGTCATCGTGGCGAGCGATGAGTTGCTCGATCGCCTGAAGGAGGTCGACCTCGCCGATCTACGCGACGTCGTCACCCTCGGGCAAGGCAGCACGTGGGACGGTTCACTCGTTTCCCACCCCGGTTCGATTCTCGAGCAGGGAACCGGCGATCTGCAGGCCCTCGACCGAGCGATCGAACCGTGGGACACCCAAGCGATCTGGTACACGTCCGGCACGACGGGTCCCTCCAAAGGTGTTCTCTCGTCGTATCTCCATGCGTACTCGATGTTCGGTCGCGAGGCGATGCCGTTCATCGACGAGACCGACCGCTACATGATCAACATGCCGGTGTTCCACATGGGCGGCGCGGGACTGACGTACTCGATGCTGGTGCGTGGTGGATCGGTGGCGTTCCTCGAACGGTTCAGCGCCACCGGGTTCATCGACCAGACGCGCGAAATGGGTGCCACGGTCGTCTTCCTGCTCGGTGTGATGGCCAGTTTCGTCGAGAGCCAACCACCACGTCCCGACGACAGCGACAACCCACTGCGCACCGTGTTCATCATCCCGGTGCTCGACGACATGGAGCGGTTCGGCAAGCGCTTCGGTTGCGACGTGTATTCGATCTTCAACATGACCGAGATCGCCACGCCGATCGTGACCGAGGCCAACCCCCGAGTCCCCGGCACGTGCGGGCGCGTACGCGATGGCTTCGACGTGCGGTTGGTCGACGAGAACGACTGCGAGGTACCGCTCGGTGAGGTGGGCGAGTTCGTCGTGCGCGCCGATCGCCCCTTCGCAATGAACCACGGCTACTACAAGATGCCCGAAGCCACGGCCCGTGCATGGCGCAACGGCTGGTTTCACACCGGTGATGCGGGGCGGCGCGATGCCGACGGCAACTTCTTCTTCGTCGACCGCATCAAAGACGTCGTGCGTCGTCGTGGCGAGAACATCAGCTCTCTCGAGCTCGAGATCGAGCTGACCGCCCACGCGGGGATCGCCGCCGCGGCGATCGTCGGTGTGCCGAGCCAATACGCAGAAGAGGAAGTCCTCGCCGTATGCGTCGGCGCAGGAACGGCAGCGCCCAGTGCACCGGAATTGATCGACTTCCTCGCCGCCCGTGTCGCCGACTTCATGATCCCGCGATACGTCCGCTTCGTCGACGAGCTGCCAATGACACCGACCGAGAAGGTGCGCAAGGTGATCTTGCGCGACGAGGGCATTACGGTCGACACCTGGGACCGCGAGGCTGCGACGTGAACGGCGCGACCGCGGTGTACGTGGCCGGCGTGGGGATGACAGCGTTCGGCCGTCAGCCCGACGCGGGCCTCAAGTCGCTGACGAGCGCGGCCGTCGACGACGCGTTGGCCGACGCCGAAATCGCGGTGGACCGAGTCCAGGCGGCGTTCTTCTCCAACGCGATCGGGGGCTCCATCACCGGGCAAGAGATGGTCGCCGGTCAGGTCGCGCTGCGCGCAGCAGGCTTTGATGCGATCCCGATCTACAACGTCGAGAACGCCTGCGCCTCAGCGTCGTCGGCCTTCCAGCTCGCCGCCCAATCGATCGCCGCAGGGGTGCACGATGTGGTGCTCGCCGTCGGGGCCGAGAAGATGACCCACCCCGACAAGGCGAAGAGCCTTGCAGCGATCGGCGGCGCAGCCGACGTCGACGAGATCTTCGGCCCCGGCGGACCGGCGACGTCGGATCGTTCGTACTTCATGGACCTCTACGCCGGCCTGGCCAACGAGCACATGGCGACCTACGGCAGCACTCCGGCCGACTTCGCGCTCGTCGCAGCAAAGAACCAGCGGCATGGCGCCGCCAACTCCCGCGCCCAGTACGGCGGGGAAACGTCGGTCGACGAGATTCTCGAGGCGCGGATGGTGGTGCCGCCGCTGACGGTGCCGATGTGCAGCCCGATCTCCGACGGCGCGGCCGCTGCGGTACTCGTCTCGACTGAGTTGGCCGCGCAGCTCGGCCGAGAACGGCTGCGCGTTGCCGCGTCGGTCGTCGCCTCCGGCTCATCGAGCGCGACCGACGCCAACGCGGTGCAACGCGCCGCACGGCGCGCATACGAGCTCGCCGGAACATCGCCACGCGCCATCGACCTTGCGGAGGTCCACGACGCCACCGCGTCGGCCGAGATCAAGTTGTACGAAGACCTCGGATTCGCCGCGCCCGGTGGAGGCGCATCGCTGATCCGCGACGGTCGCACCACGTTCGGCGGCGACGTGGTGGTCAACCCGAGCGGTGGCCTGCTCGCCAAGGGACACCCAATTGGTGCCACCGGGATCGCGCAGATCGTCGAGGCGGCCGACCAACTACTCGACCGCGCAGGCGAACGTCAGGTACCGAATGCCCGAGTTGCGCTGACGCAGAACGCCGGCGGCTGGATCGGCGTCGACAACGCCGCGGTCGCCGTCACCATCATCGAAAGGACCGGCTAAGCGACATGCCAGATGAGGTCGCGCCAGACGAAGCGCGTGAACTCTTGCGCACGATGCTGCGCATTCGCCGGTTCGAAGAACGGGCACGCCAATTGTTCCAGGACAACGAGATCCCGGGATTCATCCATCTGTGCCTCGGCCAAGAGAGCGTGCCGGCCGGCGTCGTCGGTGCACTGCGCGCCGACGACTGGATCACGGCCACCCATCGGGGTCATGGCCACATCATCGCCAAAGGTGCGGCGATGGGCCCGATGATGGCCGAGCTGATGGGTAAGTCGACGGGCTATTGCAAGGGCAAGGCCGGATCGATGCACATCTTCGACGCCGCGGTCGGCGTGCTGGGCGCCAACGGCATCCTCGGTGCTGGTCAGCCGATCGCCGTGGGAGCGGCGCTGTCAGCACAGCTGCGCGGCACCGACGAGGTGGCCGTGACGTTCTTCGGCGAAGGAGCATCGGCGCAGGGTGCGGTGCACGAGGCGATGAACCTCGCTGCGTGCTGGAAGCTGCCCGTCGTGTTCGTCGCCGAGATCAATGGTCTCGCCGAACTCACCCCGTACGACGTGCACGTGTCGGTCGAGTCACTGGCCGAACGCGGCGCAGGGTACGGCATCCCAGCCGCGTCGGTCGACGGGGAAGACGCCCTCGCCGTGCGCGCGGCAGCCGAGGGCGCAATCGAATCTGCGCGGCGCGGCGAGGGTCCGCAGCTCCTTGAGGTGATCGTTGCCCGCTGGACGGGGCACTTCGAAGGTGATCAGCAGCGCTACCGCGACGCCGATGAACTCGCCGCTGCAACCGAACGCGATCCGATCCAACATCTCGTCGGCCATCTGCGCACCGCTGGCGATCTCGACGACGACGAGCTGGCCGCAATCGAAGCCGACATCGAACGCGAGCTCGCCGACGCAGTCGAGTTCGCCCGCAACAGCCCTCTCCCGATACCCGAGGACGCGCTGAGCGATGTGTATGTCGACAGCACAGGGATCCTCCCGGGAGCGATCGCGTCATGACG
>JBCBSO010000328.1:0-5179 GCA_039819205.1 Actinomycetota bacterium | reverse complement strand
TGCGTGACTTCGACATGGCGGCGTGGGCCGCACGCGCCGACGCCCTGGAACTCGACTTGTTGCGCGCCGGCCACGGCGAGCCGATGGCGGAACTCACCGATGCCGGGTGGCAGCTCCATCACCCGGCGGGGACGACAACCATTCCGACCGGAGTCGGCGCGTCGTATCTCGTGACGTTGCTCGCTGCGCCACATCAGCGGATCGAGTTGGCCCAGCTCGACCCAGGGGCGCCGAGCTCGCAAGAGTCGCGCGGTACGGTCACCGAATCGTCTCTGGATCAGCACGCACGAGCGACCTATCAACGTCGCCTCACGGACCTCGAAGCGCTCGATCAGCCGTCGGCGCGCGATCGTGACGAAGCTCAGTTTCTCCGGCGTGAGTTGGCCGGCGCCCGGTACTTCGTGGCGACGTCAGCCGAGGTCGAAAAGGCGCGCATCCGTGTAACCAAGGCGATTCGCCGGTCAATCGCCGAGGTCGGCGAGACGTCACCCGAGCTCGGTGAGCACCTCGATCGGTCGATCAGCACCGGCCGCAGCTGCAGCTACGACCCCGCCGACGGGACTGCGTGGTTGATCCGCGGCTGAGACCAGCGAGGACGACTTTCAGGCTGAATCGCGCTCGTCTCGCGGGGCACGGCCCATCAACAGCGCAACCGCATCGGTCGGCGCCAAGTCCTCGTACAGGGTGGCGTGTACGGCGTCGGTAATCGGCATCGACACACCGAGCTCATTGGCAAGGCGGTGGACGGCGACCGTCGTCTTCACCCCTTCGGCGACCATCTCCATCTGGTCGACCACCTCGTCAAGCGTTCTGCCGAGTCCGATCTCGACGCCGACGGTCCGGTTGCGCGACAGCGAACCATGACAGGTCAACACCAGGTCGCCCATGCCGGACAGTCCGGCGAAGGTATGGGCGTCGCCACCCACCGCAACGCCGAGGCGGCTGATCTCGGCGAGACCGCGGGTGATCAATGCGGCCAAGGCGTTGTCGGCAAATCCGAGACCCGCCGACATTCCGGCGCCGATGGCGATCACGTTCTTGAGCGCGCCACCAATCTCCGCCGACTGCGCGTCGTCGGACGAGTACACACGGAACGCCGCCGTCGTGAACAGGTCGCGCACATCGCGTGCGACCGCAAGTGTGGGCCCAGCGGCAACGACCGCAGCAGGGTGATCGACGGCGACTTCGCGGGCGAAGGACGGACCGGAGAGCACCACCATCCGATCAGCGAGCGGGTCCGGGAGAAACTCGCTGAGGATCTGCGTCGGGGTGCGCAACGTGGTCGTCTCGATGCCCTTCGACACCGACACCACCACGTCGACATCGCCGAGACGTGGCCCAAGATCGGCGAAGACCGTGCGGATGTGTTGCGTGGGCACGGCCGACACGACGACGTCAGCGCCATGTACTGCTTCCTCGAGGTCGGTCGTGGGGCGAAGTGCTGCGGGCAGTTCGATTGCGGGGAGGAAGACCTGGTTGATCCGGTCACTCTCGATCGCCGCAACCACGTCGGACTCGCGTGCCCACAGTGTTGTTGGGGCGCCCTTTGCCGCGAGCACCTTGGCGAGCGCGGTCCCCCAGGATCCGCCACCGATCACGGCGACGGACGGCATCGTCCCCATAGGCCAAGTCTCGCGAATCGCGACGCCCACTCGGCAATGCCCGTCACCCGCTGGCGCACCTCGATCCCAGATCCGCCGTGTCGCCCGCACCTACGATCGTCGGCGATGGGTGCCGTCGGTTCGAACAGTCGCGACGGTTCGCCAAGGTGAGCACGACGAGCGCCGACGCGCTCCCGGGCGTTGGCCGCAAGCGACGGTGGGCGCTGCATTGGGAGCTCTTCGGGTGTTCGCTTTCGGGCCATGCGCTGGTCGGTACCGACGTGGCGGCCGACGCGGAAGGCGACGAGCATCTCGTGCGCCCGGGAGCGGACGGCTACCGGTGGCATCGATGTTTGCGGTGCGACGCATGGGTATACGTGAAGGTTCCGTCCGAACCGACACGTACCGAGTTTCCCGCCGCCGACGACACCGAGATCCCGCTTCGTGGACGGGCGCTGCGCGACCGGTACGTGCTGCGGTTGATCGCCCTCGAGCGAATCTTGCACGTCGTCGTCTTCTCGATTGTCGGTGTGGTCATCTTGATCGTCGCGGCCAACCGCAACACGCTCGATGCTGACTTCCAAACGATCGTGTCCGATCTGCGCGGCAACGGATCGGTCGAGGGCACCGGGCTGCTCGCCGAGATCGGCAAGTTCATCACGTTCAGCTACACGTCGCTGTACCTGCTCGCCGCGGTGGCCTTCGCCTATGCCCTATTGGAGGCGGTGGAGGCGGTTGGCCTGTGGCTCGGCAAACGGTGGGCCGAGTACGTCACGTTCTTTGCGACGATCGTGTTCATCCCGTTCGAGATCTACGACTTGGCCCGCCGCATCACCGTGCTCACGATGGTGACCTTCATCATCAACGTGGTGATCGTGATCTACCTCCTGTGGGCCAAGCGGCTGTTCGGGATCCGCGGCGGTAACGCGGCGATCCTCGCGGAATACGCCAAGGACAGCGGCTGGGATTCGGTGCGCCGGGCGACGCCACCAGCCACGGCTGGCGCACCACGCTGACTGAGGCGACAGACGAACCTTCGGATGAGCGAAACCCGCAGATTTGGTGGGTTCGCTCATCGGTGCGCAGACACATCGGCCTGCGGTGAGCGAATCCCGCACATCCGGTGGTTTCGCTCATCGCTGCTGGACAGTTGTGCGGTGAGCGAAACCCGGCAGTGTGCGGGTTTGGCTCACCACTGGCGAGCGATGCGCCATGGTGGGCCGGGGAGGATTCGAACCTCCGAAGGCATACGCCGGCAGATTTACAGTCTGCTTCCTTTGGCCGCTCGGACACCGACCCTGGTAGTTGAGCGCTGAGAGCGTACCGCTCGATCGGCCCGAACCATCAGGCGATACCCTCCCGCTCATGGCCAGCTTCGATGTGGTATCCGAGGTCGATCGCCAAGAGGTGCGCAACGCCGTCGATCAGGCGCAACGCGAGATCGCCAACCGCTACGACTTCAAGAACACGAACTCGACGATCGAGCTCAACGAGCTGACGATCACGATGAACACTGCGAGCGAGGACCGCCTCAACGCGCTGCGCACCGTGGTCGAGGAGAAACTCGTCAAGCGGGGGGTGTCGTTGAAGGGTGTCGAATACGGCGACGTGCAAGAGGCGAGTCACGACACCGTGCGCCAGGTGGCGACCATCGCAGTGGGGATCTCCGCAGACAAGGCCAAGGCGATCAACAAGCTGATCAAGGAGAAGGCCCCGAAGGGGGTCTCCAGCCAGAATCAGGGCGACAGCATCCGAGTCAACTCGAAGAAGCGCGATGCGTTGCAGGACGTGATCGCGATGCTCAAGAGCGAAGACATCGGTATCCCGTTGCAGTTCGAGAACTTCCGCAACTGACCCAACCCGTTGGTTGGGGCCGGGCTACTCCTCGACAGCTGGGGCGGCCGCCGCAGCGGGCGGCGTGATCACATCGACGACCGCCGCCTCAGCGGCCGCTGCGAGATCGGCCGACGCAGTGTCGGGCGCGAGGCCGGCAAGCTCTGTGCCGATTCCGGTGGTGGCGAGCCGATCGAGCGCGGCGGCAACGTCGGCATCAGATCCGCCGGCGTCGACCGCACCAGCGAACGTCGCCAGCTCCGCAGCACGCAGACCAACGAGTTCGCTCGCCGTTCCGAAGCGGGCCCCATTTTCGAATCCCGCACCCGGGTCGCACGAGCGCAACTGGAGAGTGCCATCGTCGTGCACGGTCACCGCTGCATTAAACGCCGGTGGTGCGGCTGCAACCCACGCATCGAGCGCACCGCGCAGGTTCGTCGTTGCCTGCACCGCTCCGCCCGAGAAGGTGGAGTAGGTGCACAGCACGCCGTCGGTAGTGGCGGTGACCAGCGACGACTCGACGATCGCCTCGCTGGCCGCGGCAGCCGTCGGCGCGTCGACGTAGGCCGCGAGCACGAGGTACCAGAAACTCTGGTCAGGGCTGCTCGCAGCGCCGTCGGCTGTCACCCCGGCAGGGAGGATCGCATCGTTCGACGCGCTGACGGCGATGTCGCCCACCGCGGCGTAACGCTCCATCGCTGCGGCGTCGACCGATGCGTCTGCGGGGAGTAGCTCGGCGAACACCGTCGGGGCCATCGACCGGTACCCCAACACCGGCGGCAGAAATGCCAATCGGGCGGGGTCGCGAGGCGTCAGCGGCGCGCTGAACGCTGTCTGGGCGCGGACGCGCTCCTGCTCGGCGAGCACGGCGGCCTCGACCAGCGATCGGCCGTCGAGTGTGCGCGTCGCCTGATCGGCCGACCACCGCACCTCCTGGTCGAGCGCAGCGCCGACCAGCGCAGCGGTGAGCGCCGCATCGAGTTCCGCTCCAGCAGCATCGTCGGCGTAGTACACCCGCCCGTCTGTCGATGCATACGCCGCCGGCGCACCACCCTCGAGCAGCTCGTCGACCGCGGCGACTGTCACGGCACCGTTGGCCAACCCGAGCGAGCGCCACACGGGCAGTTCAGACTCCCAGTCGCCGAGCTGTTCGGTGTTGACTCGTGTGGCGAACACGGTCGCCGGTTCGGCAACGACCTCGACCGGTTCGACGAACGTTGTCGACCGGACCTCTTCGATCGCCTCGGCGTACGGCTCGACTTGCCCGTCCCACTCGGACTCGGGGAACAGCATCGGCCGCCCGACAATCACGGCGGCGGCAACAATGCCGCCAAGGACCAGCAAGATGAACAGCAGGGCGACCAAACCGCGGCCCCGACGCCGACGGCGCGGGGCAACAGTAGGCGGCGGGGTGGGAATCGCGGTCGGGATCGACCGACCGAGCGCAGTCTGATCCGGCTGGTGCGATGGGGGAAGCTGGATTGCGCCGGACGGCGGCGCGGTGGCCACCTGCGGTGCGAGCACCGGAACTCCGTCGGGCGCCGGCGGCGGGGCGACGGACGGGGTCACTGGCATCGGCTCGACCGGTGTCGCCTCGCGGATCGTCGGCAGCGGGGGCGGCGGGGTGGACGGTTGTGGGCTGGATGGTTGTGGATTTGCCGGTTGCGGCTCGACGATCGTGTCGGCGACCGGCGCCGGCGTCCGCTGCCCCAACGCCGGCGCCGGTCGCCGACACGATCGTCGAG
>JBCBSO010000327.1:0-5189 GCA_039819205.1 Actinomycetota bacterium | reverse complement strand
CTTGGATCAGCGCCATTTCGAGCGCAGCGTTGCACGAACAACGCGCAGTGAGCGGTGACGCACTCGCCGCAGCGACGTATGCAGGCGTCGACCGCAGCAGCGTCGATGCTGGCGCTGCGCTCGAAATGGCGCTGATCCAAGAGGCGGCGACACGCACCGACCTTGCCGTGGAGGCGCAAGCAGCCCTCCGTGGTCTGGCGTCGTGGCTGCGGTCGAGTGAGGATGATGTACCGCCCGGCGAGATCGTCGAGGCGCTGCGCTCAGCGGGACTTGGGCGCATTGCTGAGGCCACGTCGCGCTACGGCGATCTCGCGCGTGTCGGGGTCGATGGCGAGGTGTGGTGGCGCTCGTGGCGGGCGGTCATCGGTGGGCTCACCTGGGGCTCGCCAGCAGTGCGTCATGCGGTGCGTCTGGCGGTGGTGGTCGCCGTGACCTTCGATGTCGCGGTCGAGCTCGAGGTCCCCAACGCACCGTGGATCGCGCTCACCGTTGTGCTCGTCTTGCGCGCCGACCTCGGTTCGACGGCTGATCGCGTGTTGCAACGGGTGATTGGTACGGCCATCGGAGCAGTGATCGGCGGCGTCCTCGCCGCGGCGATCGGTGATCGGCCGATGCCGCTGATACTCCTCGCCGGGGTGTTCTTGGTCGCCATGGTGGCGACGATGCCGGTGAACTACCTGCTGTGGAGTGTCACGATCACGCCGTTCGTGTTGCTGCTGCTGGCTGCGACCGGCGCTGAGGACTGGGGCGACGTCGGTTGGCGAGTGGTCAACACGGCCATTGGCGGTGCGGTCGCCTATGTCGCAGCGTCGCTTTTGTGGCCCGTTCGAGGCGACGTCCTGGTGAGACGACTCACCTCGTCGAGCGTGCACGCCGTCGCCGACGAGGCCGATGAGCTGGCGCGCAACGGCCGCGCGGGCATCGATGAGCATCATCGTTCGGTCGCTACCTGGGCGCAGGCGCGCAGTGCGGCGTTAGCGGCGCGCGCCGAGCCCGGACCCGCGAGCCAGGTTGCGGCCGACTGCTTGCCGACGATCGACGCGGTCGCCGACGTGCGCGACCAGCTGCTGCGGATCGCCGTGAATGGCGCAGTCCCGCCCACATCGGCGCTGCGATTACAGGCGGCGGACCTTCGATCGGCAATCGAGACCGGTGCAGTGCCCGATGCCGCACGGGTCGCACGCGTTGCCGAAGAGCTTCGCGACGTAGCGGCCAACTTGCCATCTGAACGCCCGGATGGGTCAGAGTGAGATCGGACTGTTTACGCTGCGCTCATGACCGCGGACGCCTACCGACTCGTCGACCCCTCATTCTGGCACCAACAGTTGACTCCACGAATGGCTGAGTTCGCGGAGATTCGCGAGCTCGGGCCGGTAATTCCGCTCGATGTCGACAACCCGCTCGTTGGAGAGATGCAGCGTTTCCATGCGCTGACTCGGTTCGATGAGGTCGTCGAAGTGAGTAAGCGGCCGGACGACTTCTGTTCCGGCAAGGGCGCAACGGCGATCTTCGATCTGCCGATCGAGTTGCTCGAGTTCTTCGGCGGCTTCATCAACATGGACAACCCGCGACACGCCCACCAGCGGCGCATCGTGGCCCACCGCTTCACACCGGTCCAGTTGCAGGGGGTAATGGACTCGGTCGAAACGATCTGTACCGAGGTGATCGACGGGTTCTGCGAGCAAGGAGAGGTCGATCTCGTCAAGGTGCTCAGTCAGCCCTTCCCGCTGTTGATCATCTGCGACATGATGGGCATCCCGCGCAGCGAGTTTCAGACGGTTCTCGACGCCACGAACGTGATTCTCGGTGGTGGCGACCCAGAGTTCGTCGGCGAGGCAACAGGCGACGTGCAAGTAGACATCGCTGCGTTGATCAACGCCGGCGTGCAGCTCGACACGCTGATGAAGGAACTGATCGCCGAGCGTCAGTCGAACCCCACCGACGACCTGACGTCGCGTCTGGTCCACAACGATCTCGAAGAAGACCTCTTGACGCCCGAGGAGATCACCTCCTTCTTCATCCTGTTGGCCGTCGCCGGCAACGACACCACGCGCAACGCGATCACCTACGGCGTCGATCTGTTGTCGAAGAATCCAGCCCAGCGCCAGATCTGGATGGACGATGTCGAGGGCGTGATGCCGACTGCAGTCGAAGAGATCGTCCGCGCGTCCGCGCCGGTCACGTTCATGCGGCGTACGGCCACGCGCGACGTCACCTTGGCCGACTACGAGCTGCACGAAGGCGACCGCCTGGTGATGTTCTATGGGGCCGCCAACCGCGACCCGCGAGTGTTCGACCGACCCGAGGAGTTCGATGTTCGCCGCGACCCCAACGGTCATGTCGGGTTCGGCGGACCAGGTCCGCATTTCTGTCTCGGCGCCCATCTGGCCCGCCGCGAGGTGTCGGTGGTGTTCCGCGAGCTGTTCCGTCGGCTGCCCGACCTTGAGGTCGCTGGCGACGCCGTTCCACTGGAATCGGCCGGCGTCCCGCTGGTAGCCGGCATCAAACACCTCCCAGTCACGTTCACGCCGACGGCGCCGGTGGGCGTCTGACGGTCGGGTATACCGCCCGACTCGCCGAGGGAGGCCGTCGTTCAGGTGGTGTAGCCGGTGGCGTCGATGACGATGTCCATGGCGCGGTGGGTGTAGAGGCACACCTGGCCATCGCCATCGAGCGCGACGACGGCTCGGTTGGCGATCGTTTCACCTGCGGCGACGTTGAGCGTTGAGGTGTTGGGACGTTCATCGTCGCAGTCGTAGAGGGTGACGAATCCGTCGGCCGCGGCGTTGATCGCTGTCACGTTGAAGATCGCCGTGACCGCTCCCGTGGGGATCGCCGCTCGACCGGCGACGGGGATGGTGGTGACCTGCCCCGCAGCACGTTGGCCGATCCCTTGCTGCTGACCATCGATGGTCTGAAACGCTGAGCCCAAGCGGGTCTCGACGAGTCGCGCTGGATCCGTGGTGATCACGTCGGTTGCGGGCATCACGTACCCGACCACGTCGATGACCAGATCGGTCGCTCGTTGTGTATAGACGCACAGCTGGCCGTCGCCGTCGAACTCGATGATTGCTCCATTGGAGGTCGTCGCGTCGGCGAGATGGTTGAGGGTTGACGCGTTGGGACGTGTGTCGTCGCACGAGTAGATCGAGACGAAGCCCTGCTGCTCCGGATTGATCGCCGCGACGTTGACGATGCCGGCGATGGCATCGGCGGGAACGTCGACGCGACCGGCGACGTCGACCACGGTGACCTGGTCGGCAGCCCGTCGTCCGATGCCTTGTTGTTGCCCATCTGCGGTGACGAACGTGGCGCCTTGGCGGGTCTCGAGAATGCGCCGACCGTCGAAGGTGGTGATGTCGCCGTCGGCGTTCACATACGCGGTGATGTCGACGACGAGGTCGGTTGCTCGCTGCGTGAACACGCAGACACTGCCGTCTGCGCCGAGTTGGACGATCGCCGAGTTGGCCCGTACGCCGCTGGCGGGATGGTTGAGCGTTGATGAGTTCGGCACATCGTCGTCGCAATCGAACGCGGTGACGAATCCCGCCTGCTCGGGTTGGATCGCGCCGATGTTGACGATTGCGGCATGCGCGTCGTTGGGCACGTTGGCCCGTCCGGCGATATCGATTTCGGTGATCTCCCCCGCAGTTCGTCGGCCGATGCCCTGCTGCTCGCCATCGATCGTCGTGAACCCCGGCCCGACCCGCGTCTCCAGCAAACGGGCCTCGTCGACCGGCACGACCGTGCTCGGCGCGCCCAGGTAGCGCGCCGTCGCGTACTGGAACACGCCGTCGACGTTGGCGAAGCCGGCGACGACGATCTTCCCGTCGTTTTGCACGATCAGTCGCTCAGGGATCGCGAAGTCCCCAATGTTGGTCTGGGTAACGCCGTCGACACCGAACGCGGCGTCGACGGCGCCTTCGGCAAGGAATCGCCCGACGAAGAACTGCGAGGTCACCAGGTTCTGTCCGAACTGGCCCGTCGCGACGACGTCGCCCGATGCGTCGAATTCGATGTCGTAGATCTGTCCGAACGGATTGTCAGGCACGCTGGCGGTGACGTAGCCGACGCCGGAGGCGAAACTGGTGTCGAGCGCTCCTGCGCTGTCGAACCGCGCCACGAGCCACTCCTGTGCATCGTTGGCGTTGCCTGTGCCGCCAACGATGATTCGTCCGCTGGCATCGATGAGTATTGCGAACCCCGCTGCGGTTCGCCCGACCTCGAGCGTCGTCGATCCTCCGGTACCGAATGAGGCATCGACTGTTCCATCCGTGTTGAGACGGGTGAGGAACAGTGAAGCGCCTCCTTGGGCGGCGGGCTGTTCCAGCGAGCCGGCGATCACGATCTTGCCGTCGGACTGGACGGCGAGCCCGTAGCCGATGATGGCCTGTGCGTTGTCGATGGTGGCGATTCCGTCGGTACCGAAGGTCGTGTCGAGTTCGCCGTCGAAGTCGAAGCGCACGACCTCGATCGTGCCAACCCCGATGCCGAAGTCGCCGGTTCCAGACAGCGCAAGGATCTTGCCGTCGGGTTGCACCGCGCCGTCGTTGACCGGGTTGAGGTCGCCTTCGCCGTCGACGAACGCCCGGCCGTCGGTTCCGAAATTGCGGTCGAGGAATCCGTTGGCGGTGTGGCGCACGGCGAACAATCGGTTGTCGAACGTGCTGCCGAGCGTGATCAGCGCACCTTCGTCTCCCTGCAACATCACATCGCCGATCTGCGGGTCGGCCCCGACATCGGCGATGCCGACGCCGTTGAGGCCAAAGGAGCGGTCGATCGTTCCATCGTCGTTGTAGCCGAGCAGCGTCACGAACGTCTCGGTGAGCGGCATCGATGCCGATCCGCCCAATCCCGCCGCGACCAATCGACCGCTCGGTTGCTGCACGATGCCGTTGGCCTGCGATTCGCCGCCGAGTTGTGTCGTCACGAACCCCTGCGGAGGGTTGAAATTGGCGATGTCAAGGCTCCCGGCCCGCGTCGGGTCGGTCGTGGTCTCCTGTGCATTCGACATCGATCCCGAGGTGGCAACGACGGCGAGGCCAGCGAAGAGCGCCGCGGCGAGTGCGGAGCGGATGATCGGTCGCATGAAGTTCTCCTCGGTTGGCGCCCGATCGGGGAAGCTAGCCAACCGCAACGGTTCCTGGACCTCACCTGTCCAGATCGAGCCGCCCGTTTCGCGTCGGTCG
>JBCBSO010000326.1:0-5194 GCA_039819205.1 Actinomycetota bacterium | reverse complement strand
TACCGGCGGTACGGCAGGGTTCGAGGGTGTCCAGCTGCTGTTCGATAGCGCCGTCGATGGTGGGTTCGAGACTGGCGAGACCCTCGGCTTCGCCGTTGATATGGATCCCAACTCCATCGCGGGCGCCGTCAAAGGAACGCTCGACAGCGGCGCGGACGCGTCCCCCGATGTTGGCGGCGCTGACAATGACTGGGATATTGGTGGTGTTTCCGGCGCCGAGCTGATCGGTTCCACCTACACCATCACCTTCGAGGACGGCACCACCGCGACCGGCCAATTGCAGGGCAATGACAATCAGGCTGGCGCCAAAGGTATTGCCTCGCAGGATTCCGCCGATCTCGGCGTCACACTGACGGTCAACACGTTGGGCGAGGGCGGCGTTGGCACCTACGATGCGTCGGGTCCCAATGTCACCATCAACGGCCCAGCGGGTCAGACCGCCCGCGTCGTGCTCACCAAGGGCTTTATCCAGCCTGGCGAGAACAATTTCACCAATGCCTATGCCGCCCAGCTCGACGCCCAATTGAATGCACTCGCCGCCGCTGACTTTCCCGCCAACAATGCGGTCGAGTTCCAGACTGTCGATGTAGCGCTCACGGGTGGCGACCAGGACATCTCCGGACTGTTCGATGTCTCGCAACTGCTCAACGGCGTCGATTTCGGCGGTGGTTGGACCGACCTCGCGGTTGATCAGCTGCCTCTCGGCTTTGTCGCCGGTGTCATCGATCCGGCCAACGGGAACCCGCTTGGCCCGATGAGTGCGCCGATCTATCTGCAGTTCGCCGAGAATGCAGCGCCGGTCATCACGCCGATCGACGACATCACCATCGACGAGGCCGGCGAGGCGGCCTTCGCTGTGTCGGCCACGGACGGCGACGGTGATCCGATCGCCCTTGCGGTCGAGGTCACGCGCGACGCCGATAGTTCGATAGTCGATCCGGCCAATTATACCTTCACCGATAATGGCGACGGCACGGGTGCCTTTAGCTGGGTGACGGGGGAGCCGGATGACGGCGCCTACACCGTGACCGTTACGGCCGACGACGGCACCAGTCAGAGCACGGAGACCCTGGCGCTGATCGTCAACGAGGTTGCTGATCCGCAGCCGGGCGACGTGCTCTTCCGGGTGAACGCCGGTGGTGCCGAGGCCGCGGCAACTGAAATCGGCGGTCCGGTCTGGACGGCGGACACACAGCAGAACAACTCGCCTTTCTTGACCAATCCTGGCTCGAACAACGATTTCCCGACCAATGGCCAGCCGACCGGCACACCGATCGACACCAGCCTGCTGATCGGCACGAACCCCGGCCAGGCTGTGCTCGGCATCGAGCGCTGGGACAATTCGAATGGCGGGAACGACATCGCTAACGAAATGCAGTGGGCATTCGATGTCGCTGCCGGCACGGAGGTGGAAATCCGTCTCTACTTCGCAGAACTGTTCACCGGCATTCCCGATGCCGACGGCAGCGGTGATGCAAGCGGCGACCGTGTCTTCGACGTTAGTGTGGACGGCGTTGTGCCCGGTGAGTTTGACGATATTGATCCCTACGCTCTAGGCGGGAATTCCTTCTTCTCGGCTTCGGTCGTTTCCCACCAGACCGTCAGCGATGGGACCATCGATCTCGCCTTCCTCCATGGCACCGAGAACCCGGCGATCAAGGGCATCGAGCTGGTTGTCGCCGGCACGCCTGACACCGACGGTCCAGCTGCAATCTTGTCGGCCCCTGACGTCGTCGCAGCGGCCGACACCTACCAGTTCACTGTTCAATATGCAGATGCAACCGCGGTCGACGTCTCCACGATCGGCGATCTCGATGTCACGGTCAGCAATGGCGCGATCAGTTTCTCGACGACGGCCAATCTGGTCTCCGTCGACGTGCCGTCCGATGGCACACCGCGAACCGCGACCTATGAGATAACTCCGCCTGACGGGCTTTGGGATCCTGCGGATAACGGCACCTACACGATCACGCTTGAAGACGGTCAAGTTGCCGACATCCTTGGCAACACAGCGGCCGGTGCCGTTCTCGGCACGTTCGATGTCGATACCACGCCTGCTGTAGTCGAGGGCGGTCAGGCCCTTGTCGAAATCACCCCGGACAGCGGGCTTGGTGCTTCGACATTCGGCGGCAGCTCCTTCCAGATCACCAATCAGAGCGTTGCCGGCGTAACGATCGAGCAGGTGCAATTCGATCTCAGCACGGCGATCCTGCCCGATATGGTGTTCGATCCGACCGGTGCGGGTGGTGACGCCACCGCCAGCCCCTTCACGCCGAACAGCGGGGCTGCGGCAACCGGCTTGGTGGTGCCCGGCGACCCTGCGGTCGATCCCTTCTCGGTGCCGCGCAATGGCGGCTTCGATGTGCTGACGGTCGACTTCACCGATTTCGATCCGGGCGAGCAATTCTTCTTCACCACGGATGTCGATCCCAACAGCATCCAAAGCGTGCCTGGGGCAGGTGCTGCGGGTGCGGTATCCGGTTATGAGCTCGTCGGCAGCACCATCACGGTCACCTATTCCAACGGCACGACGTCGAAAATCGCGACGGGTTCCTTGTTCGAGGACGGCTCGCTCGGCGGCGGCACCACAACGGTTACCAGCGAGGATGCGCCGGCAACGCCGACCATTGCGGTGCTCGGCGGGGGCGCCGACCAATCCAGCTTGCCGGGAACGCAGCTCACCGTCTCGACGCAGACGCCGACCATCGTCGTCACCGGCACACCGGGCGATTCGGTCTCGCTGTTGCAGATGGATGCGCGCCTGTTTATCGCCTCCAATGATCCACCCTTCGATGTTCAGGCTGATGAGTTGCCGTTCTATGCCAACGAGGCGATGAGCGGCAAACAGGTCTACACCGGCACGATCGGCGGTAATGGCACGCTCGAGATACCGGTGACCCTGCTCGAAACGCCGGGACCCGGCGGCACGAACGATGGTGGGCTCAACCACTTCAAGGCCGTGGTCACGAGCGCAGGCGAGCAAAGCCAGACCAGCGAGACGCTCGTCATCAAGTTCGGCGCAGACCCGAGTGGGCTGCCGACGCCGATTGTGGATCTGCCGGGTGTGATGGTGTTTGACGGCACGGGCAACACGGTGCTGGAGCAGCCGCACTCGTCAAATCTGAATATCGCCCAAGGCACGGTGGCGTTTGCTTTTAACGCTGCCGACACCAGCGGCGACCAGGGCCTGTTCGCCAAGGACGCCTCGGGCTTTGCTGGGGGCGGCAATCACTTCGTCCTCTATCTCGATGGCTCGGTGCTCAAGGCCCGCTTCCAAGATGGCGGCAACAGCGCCACGCTCGAGGTGCCAGGCATCCAGGCCGGGACCGAGTACGATGTCGCCGCCACCTTCGATGCCAGCGGCAGCAAGCTCTATCTCGACGGTGTCGAGGTCGCGAGTAGTCCACTGGTGATGGACTGGACCACCAACGTCGAATACCTCCAGTGGGGCGGCCGCGGCTGGGGCAGTGACAGCGGCGAACCAGGCTTCGACGCGCCATTCGAAGGCACGATTTCCAACAAGCAGATCTACGGTGTGGCGCTCACCGCCAACCAGGTCACCGAGCTGCACACCGGCACGCCGGGTGGTAATGCCGATCCGGTGTTCACGAGTGCTGCGGCGGTCGATGTGGCGGAGAACACGACGGCCGTGGTCGATGTCACAGCCAGCGACGCCGATGGCGACACCGTCACATACGATATCACCGGCGGGGCCGACCAAGGTGCTTTCCAGATCGACGAGAACACGGGCGCGCTCAGCTTCCTTGCTGCGCCGGACTTCGAACTCCCGACCGATGCCGGCACGGACAATGTCTATGATGTCGAGGTCAGCGCCGATGACGGCAATGGCGGCGTCACGACACAGGATATCGCGGTCACCGTCACCGATGTGGACGAAAGTGGTCCCAATCAAGCGCCTGTGTTCACAAGCGCAGCGGTAGCCTCGGTCGCGGAGAACACGACGGCGGTGATCGACGTCAATGCTACCGATGCGAATGGCGACACGATCATCTACTCGCTCACCGGTGGTGCCGATCAGGGCGCGTTCCAGATCGACGAGAACACGGGCGCTCTCAGCTTCGTCAATGCGCCGGACTTCGAAATCCCGACCGATGCCGGCACGGACAATGTCTATGATGTCGAGGTCACCGCCGATGACGGCAATAGTGGCGTCACGACACAGGATATCGCTGTCACCGTCACCGATGTGAACGAAGATCCGAGCAGCTTGCCGACGCCGATCGTGAATTTGCCCGGTGTGATGGTATTTGACGGCACGGACAACACGGTGCTGGAGCAGCCGCATTCGTCAAATCTGAATATTGCGCAAGGCACGGTGGCGTTTGCCTTTAACGCCGCCGACACCAGCGGGGACCAGGGCCTGTTTGCCAAGGATGCGTCCGGTTTTGGCGGCGGCGGCAATCACTTCGCCCTTTATCTCGATGGTTCGGTGCTGAAGGCGCGGTTCCAGGATGACGGCAATAGCTCCACCTTAAATTTCAACGGCATCCAGGCGGGCACCGACTACGATGTTGCCGCCACTTTCGATGCCAGCGGCGGCAAGCTCTATATCAATGGCGCGCTGGTCGGCAGCACGGGTCTGGTGATGGACTGGACCACCAACGTCGAATACCTCCAATGGGGCGGCCGTGGCTGGGGTAGTGACAGCGGCCAGCCGGGCTTCGATGCTCCATTCGAAGGCACCATCACGAACAAGCAAATCTACGGCGTGGCGCTCACCGACAATCAGGTCACCGAGCTGCACACCGGCACGCCGGGTGGCAATGCTGACCCGGTGATTGCCGGTCCGTTCGTGGCCGATGTGGCGGAGAACACAGTGTTTGCCGCCGATGTCGACGCCAGCGATGGGGATGGCGACACCGTCACCTTCGGGATTGCCGGGGGTGCCGATGCCGGCGCATTCACGATCGATGCGGCGAGTGGCGTGCTCAGCTTTGCTAACGCGCCGGACTTCGAGAACCCGACCGACAGCGACAGCGACAATATCTACGAAGTCGCGGTCGAGGCCGATGACGGCAATGGCGGCACCGATGTCGAAACATTCGCCTTCACCGTCACCGACGTGGATGAAAGTGGTCCGAATCAGGATCCGGTGTTCACGAGTGCTGCGGCGGTCGATGTGGCGGAGAACACGACGGCCGTGGTCGATGTCACCGTCAGCGTCGCTGGCAGT
>JBCBSO010000325.1:0-5195 GCA_039819205.1 Actinomycetota bacterium | reverse complement strand
CGGACTCGGCCCGCTCTGCGACGGTGCTCATCGTCGCCACGACACCCGCAGGATCGCGTCCGATTGCCGTCTCGCCGGACAGGGTGCCGAGCACCTCGCGTCGATCCACCCGGTGACGGCGGCGATTACCCACGCCGCCTGGCAGGCGAGCCACGACGTTGACGCGTCCGCGATCCTGTGCTGTACGCGTAGCGGGCGCACCGCCAAGGCGATGGCCCGGTTCCGGCCTGAGGCGCCGCTGATCGGGTTAGCGCCCGATGAGTCAACCTTGCGTGCGCTCACTCTGGTGTGGGGCGTGCAGCCGGTGCAGGTCGATCAGTACGACTCGACCGACGAAATGGTCTGGTTCGCCATCGAGCGGGCGTTGGAACACGGTCTGGTCGCCACTGGCGACACCGTGGTCGCACTGGTCGGTGCGCCGTCTCTCCGGCCCGCCGACGGTCCGCGACGATGGACCCCGGAGGGTGTCGCCACCGACGTGTTGCGCATCGTCACGCTGGAATAGCGCGAGTCGTGTAATCGGGGCCGCTAGGTGCCGGTGTCTGTTTGGCCGGTCTCACTCGGGTCGACGTCGTCGCGCGGGTCCGAGATGGTCACCGTGAACCCGAAGAACGAGCACTCGGTGTCGGTGACGGTGACGTCGGTCCCCACTCGTTCGAAATTGCCAGCGACCTTGTCGGCGCAGTCCTGTAGCGATGCGCGTTGCGTCCACACGGCAAAGGCCAAGACGACGAGCACACCCGCCGCCACCAGCTTCTGCACGATCGTCTTCATCAGCCAGAACGACACCCCGGCAAGCACAAGAAAACCGACGGCGAGTGCGATGCCGATGTTGCGCGCCTCGTCGAGGGTCAACGCGATGAGGGCGGCCACGTCGAGCACCCTAGGTCGGGAGACCATCGAGCCTGTGGCACCGATGACGCGTGGACCGGCGTGCTTCTCGCCGGCGCGCTCGGGCCCAGTACGGTCGGCCCCGGTACGCTCCGAGCGTGTCCGATCAACCGATCCACATGTCACAGGGCTTGCCATCGACGGTGTTGCCCGATCCGCCGGCGACGCTCGCAGCGGCGCTCACCGACGCAGTCGCAATTGACGATCTCGATCAACGCCGCGCCGCAATCGGTGCCGTCATTGCCGCTGACCCCCGCTTTCTGCTCGCCTGGGCCGAATTGGGTGACCTCGGCCGCGATCCCATCGAGCGGTACGCGGCCTACCGCGTCGGTTATCACCGGGGGCTCGATGCGTTGCGTGCCAATGGCTGGCGGGGGAGTGGGTACGTGCGCTGGGCCGAACCCGGCAACGCTGGGTTTCTTCGCTCCTTGCGTGGGCTCGGTGAAATGGCCGCAGCGATCGGCGAAAACGACGAAGCCGAACGCTGTCGAACGTTCCTCCTGCAGCTCGACCCGAGCGGCATACCGTGACGTGAGGTTGTTGCATCAGGCGTGACATGAGTCGACACGGTGCAGTGCTGTGCGGCGGAGCGAGCCGGCGAATGGGTCGCGCCAAGGCGGCGATCGAGGTCGACGGAGTCCCGATGGGTCGCCGCGTCGGCGATGTGCTCGCTGCCGCCGGGGCGCAATCCGTCGTGCTGATCGGCGGTGACCAAACCGAACTCGACGTGCTCGGCTACGACGTCGTGGCCGATCGTCATCCGGGCCAGGGTCCGCTCGGCGGGGTGATCACGGCGCTCGACTATTTCTCGGCGGTAGACGACGAGGCGCTGGTCGCCGTCGTCGCGTGCGATTTGCCACGCCTGCATTCCGATGTGGTGGGCGAGCTGTTCGCCGTGCTTGGGCGTCACCCAGCGTCGCACGTCGCGATGGCCCGCACCGATCGCCGCGAGTCCGCCGTTGCCGTGTGGCGGCCATCGGCACGCGCGGCACTCGCCAAGATCTTCGCCGCTGGCACGCGCGCCGTGCACGAGGCGGCCGATGCACTGACGGTGGTCGACGTGCCAGTGGCCGCCGACGCACTGGTCAACGTGAACAGCCCCGAACAACTGCGGGCGCTCACGCTCGACGACGGATCAGCCTGACGGAGGCTGCGAGCCAGTACGGCCGATCCCCGGACGCACGGCGCGTGGTCGGTAGCCTGCGGGCAGTGACGACGAACGCCGACCGAGTACATGGCTAAGGGTGGTCGGCGCACCGCGCCTCCTCCGATCGACTATCGCTGGGTCGACGAGCAGTCCGAACTCGATCGCATCGCCGCCGAACTGATCGACGCACCGCGCTATGCCCTCGACACCGAGTTCCACCGCGAGCGCACGTACTACCCGAAGCTGGCACTCGTGCAGGTCGCATGGCACGTCGACGGGGCCCAACAACTGGCCCTGATCGATCCGCTGGCGGTCGACGTCAAGGCGTTCGATGCGGTGTTCGGGTCGCCGGCGCTGTGCGTGGCGCATGCCGCGCAGCAGGACCTCGACGTACTGACGCACTCGGTCGGCTCCGTGCCCCAG
Organism: Actinomycetota bacterium; assembly: GCA_039819205.1. Lineage (GTDB taxonomy): Bacteria > Actinomycetota > Acidimicrobiia > Acidimicrobiales > Ilumatobacteraceae > JABSQH01. Next base: position 2,734 of record JBCBSO010000325.1, on the reverse strand, counting down.
CGCCTCTTCGATACCCAGCTGGCGGCTGGTTTCGTCGGCTATGGCACGCCGTCGCTGGTCAGTTTGCTGCAGGGCGAACTCGGTGTCACCCCGGCCAAAGGCGACCGGTTGACCGACTGGTTGCGGCGACCGCTGACCGACGCGCAAAAGCAATACGCCGCCGTCGATGTGGAGTATCTCCTAGAAGTGCACGACCGTTTGGTTGCGCAACTGGCGGATCGGGGGCGCATCGAATGGGCACTCGACGCGTGTGAGGAGCTGCGCACCCGGCCGGTGAGCGGCGCTGAGCCGGAGCATGCGTGGCTGAAGATTCGTGACGCCCGCACGCTGCGGCCAGCGGCACGGGCGGTGGCCTGTTCGGTCGCGGCCTGGCGCGAACGCCGGGCGATGCGTACCGACGTCCCGGCGCGGCATGTGCTCCCCGACCTGGCCGTGCTCGGAATCGCTCAACGACGACCACAGAACGCAACCGAGTTGGTCCAGGCGCGCGGCGTCGACGAGCGGCACTCGCGCGGCGCGCTCGGCGAGGAGATTCTCGAAGCGGTGCGCGCCGCGCGCGACGCGACCGCTCCGGAGCCGCCACCATCGGTCGACGACCTCGATCGCAACCTGCGACCGGCGATCACCTTGATCTCGGCGTGGGTCAGTCAACTCGCCCGCGATGAAGCGATCGACAACGCGCTATTGGCAACGCGCGCCGACATCGTCGCGTTCTTGCGTGGCGACGACGATGCCCGCCTGGCGTCGGGATGGCGCGCCGACCTGCTCGGTGATGGCATTCGTGCGCTCACGTCGGGGCGCGCCGGGCTGACGTTCGACGGCGACGGCCGGCTCAAGTTGTTGCCGGCGTCCGAGTCGTCCTGATTCAGTTCGTTGGATGGCAACGGCTTCTTCGATGTGCCGACGCCCGGTTCGCGCTCGAACGTGAGTCCTCGGCAACGGCGAGTACAACGCTGTCACTGCTCAGGTGAGTCGCCCCGCTGCATCGGTGATCAGGGTTCGGAGCGATGGCGGATCGTCACGAGGGTGTTTGCATCGTCGGGGATGTCAAAGTCGGTGAACTCCTGGGCGGCCGCAATCGTGGGAATTGCAGTCACCTGCACCAGCTCGGAGCCACGCTCGACCTCCCATGTATCGCCTAACAGTGCGTCGCTCCAACCGTTCGCGCGAAACCAGTCCAGATAGGTCCGACGAATCACCCGAAGGCTCTGGTCAGGCGACTCCAGGGGACTCCAACCAACGATCTCATAGGTCCAGCCGCCAGGACAATCGCACTCCCCGGCCTGTTCAATCACGAGCGAGGCCGGTACCCAGAAGTCCGACGGAAAGCCCGGCGCCGACGATGAGTCGACCGGAACGAATTCGTCGACTGGATCGCCCGCGCCCGACGCCGCCGTCGTCGCCGCTGGCGCCGTCGACGCTGCAGCGGAGTCAGATGCACTCGCGTCGGGCGCTGGGTCGCTGCTCGCTGTCGGCGTCGCTGAAGCTGCTGGCTCGAGCGCGGTGGTGGTCTCGCTGGACGAATCTCCTGATCCGCCACACGCCGCCGCCGATAGGGCGATGACTATCGCCACGATCGGGACGGTTTGTGCACGTGTCGTCATCGTTCCTCCTGGGTCGGGTGACGGTACGAGTACAGCACACAACACATGCCCTTCGCAGCGGCAGTGTCGGTGTCGTCGTACCCCGTATGCACCAAGTCCAAACATCGCCAGCATCGGACGGGGCGGCGTGTGGCGGGTCCACGCGTCAAGCCCGGCAACAGGATTCCTACTCACGAGGTCGTGCGCAATCATGGTGGTCGTGGGTGGAGCAGCGGATGCCGCTGAAGACGACGGTGCCGGTCGCCGGCTTGCTGGTGGATGGCAGACCACGGTGCACCGGGTCGGCGACTACGTCTGCCGTTCGCCCAGTGCGTGGAGCGCATCCGTCATCGACTTGCTGCGGCACATCGAAACACGCGGTTTCGATGCATCGCCGCGTCCGGTCGGGTCGGGCTTCGACGCCGATGGCAACGAGCTGCTGACCTTCATCGACGGTGAGAGTCCTCAGCCGTCACCGTGGACCGATCAGGCAATCGCCCGCATCGGAGAGCTGATATCCGAGCTGCACGGTGCGGCGGCGAGCTTCGAACCGCCCCCCGATGCGGTGTGGAAGGACTGGTTCGGACGCCACCTCGGCAATTCCGGCGGCGGGTTCGGACATGGCGATCTTGGCCCTTGGAACATCATGGCGATCGATGGCATGCCCGCAGGCTTCATCGACTGGGACACCGCAGGACCAATGGACCCGATCTACGAACTTGCGCAGGCGGCGTGGCTCAACGTGCAACTCCACGACGACGATGTCGCGGACAGGGTCGGCCTCGCCGATGCCGACCGACGCGCTCAGCAATTGTGTGTGCTGCTCGACGCCTACGGCTTGCCGCTTGAACAGCGCGCTGGATTCGTCGACAAGATGGTCGAGGTCGCCGTTCTCGACGCGGCCGGCGAGGCCATCGGCCACAACGTCACGCCGGACACTCGCCACGCCACCGCGGCGGATGGCTACCCCTTCGTCTGGGGCATTGCGTGGCGAACGCGATCAGCGGCCTGGATGCTCCAAAACCGAGCGACGCTCGAAGCTGCAATCCAGTAAGAGCGCCGTGGCCGCGATGCTCTGGGCAATCCTGCGCACATCGAGCGTGATGGGTGTTCGATCTAGTGTCGATTGATGGCCAGTGTTGATCGCCGCG
>JBCBSO010000324.1:0-5204 GCA_039819205.1 Actinomycetota bacterium | reverse complement strand
TCCGACGATGTGGGACCGAACGATGACGCACGTCCTCGTCACGTGTGACGATGGGATCGAGTCGCAGGGCGTGCACGAACTGGCGCGCGCCGCGAGCCGAGTGTTCGACTCCGTCGTCCTCGTCGCGCCGGAGGAGAACGTCAGCGGTTGCGGGACGAGTACGGGACGCACCGTCCACCCGATCCCGTGTCGCCGCGTCGACGCCCCGGACCACGGGGCACCGACCTACCTGGTCGGCCGGACACCGGCCGCCGCAGTGCTCGCCGGTCGCTTCGGCGCCTTCGGTCAGCGACCCGACGCGGTGCTGTCGGGCGTCAACGAGGGACCGAACACGGGCCTCATCGCACTGCACTCGGGGACCCTCGGCGGGGCCTTGACCGCGGCCAACGCCGGCCTGCCGGCCGTCGCCGTGAGCTCGACCGGCGCCGGAGTCGACGACCTCGCGGTCGCCGCCGAGGTCGCCGTGCAGCTGCTCTCGTCGGGCGCAGTTCCGAGCGGCATCGCCGTCAACCTGAACGTCCCCGGGGGCGCGACCGTCGCGACTCCGATGGTCCATGCCGACTTCGCGATCCACGAAGTACTCCAGCCGGACGCGCGGATCGAGACGGTCGACGGACGTGACCACGTCGTCTTCTCCTACTCGCCGGACATCGGGCCCGAGGCAGGGAGCGACAGCGCGCTGCTCGCCGAGGGGCTCACGACGATGACCCCGCTCGCCGGGCTGCGCGTCGTCGGGGCCGACGACTCCGTCACGGGAGCGCTGATCGCATCGGCGGACTGCGCGGAGCGGACGTCGTGACCACTGCGGACGTCGAGGTCTCGATCGGCGATCGTTCGCGATCGGGGTCCCGCGCACTCATCGCGGCACACGGCGTGTCGCGCTTCGGAGACTGGTTCCTCGCGGCGGCCCTGCCGACCCACGTGTTCGCCGTCACCGGGTCGCCGTTCGCCGCGAGCGCCGTGTTCATCGCCAGCGTCGCGCCGTACCTGCTCGGGGCGATCGTGGGCCGACTCCTCGACCGGGGGGACCCGCCGCGCCTCATCGTCGTGGGCAACGTCGCGGCCGGGATCGCGTTGCTCCCGATCCTGGTCATGGCCGACGTGTCGTTCCTCCCGATGGTGGCCGTGGTCGTCACGTTGGTCGAGACCTCGTTCAGCCAGCTCTCCTTCGTCGGGACGCTCACGCTCGCCCCTCGGGTCGTCGCGCCCGAGCATCGGCTGACGATCCAGGGCCGGCTGGTCGCGACCGACCCCGTGGCCCGTCTCGTCGCCCCACCGATCGGCGGGCTCGTCTATGCCGCGTGGGGGCTCGAGGCCGCCGCCGCCGTCGATCTCGCTACCTATCTCCTCGCCGCCGGGCTCGTGTGGAGGGCCCGGGCCCGACTCGCCGTGACCGAGGAGCCGGCGGGCGCCGGTGACGGGGAGCCGGCCGGCGGCTGCGACCGGCTCGGCGTGCTCCCGGCCTTTCGGCGGCTGCTGATCGTCACCGCGGTCGGGACGATGGGGCAGGGGGCCCTGCTCGCCGTCACGGTCCCGTTGGTGATCGAGGTGCTCGAGTACGGACCCCGGGGTGTCGGTCTCGTCATGGGGATCGTCGGAGCGGGCGCGGTCGCCGCGACCGTGGGCTCCTCGGCGCTGATGCGGCAGCGACCGTTCGCGGTGCTGCTCGCCGTGCCGCTGCTCGCGTACGGGATCGCTGCGGCCGTCGCAGCTGCCGACCTCGGCACGGCCGTCTCGGTCGTTGCGTTCGCGCTTCTCGGTGCCTGTCCGGTGGTCACGTTGCTCGGGGGCAACAAGATCATCGTCGAGCGCGTCCGACCGGCGTGGTACGGATGGGCTCACGGTGTCGGGGGAGCGGTGTACGCCGTCGGGCTGCTCGTCGGCTCGATCGTCGGCGGGCTGGTCGCCGAGTTCTTCTCGCCCCAAGGGGCGTTCCTGCTCGCCGCGACGGCGCTCGTCGCCGGTGCCGCCGTCGCCGCGGGAGGCCGGGACTTCGACCGACCGACTCCCGTGGAGCGTCAGGACGCTGAGGCCGTCTGATGGAGTACGTCCGACTCGGCTACAGCGGTCTCGAGGTCAGCACGCTCGGTCTCGGGACGTGGGCGACGATCGGCGAAGGCGTCCAGGATTCGACCGCGGCGACGATCCTCGACGCCGCCTACGACGCAGGGATCAACTTCTTCGACACCGCCGAGACCTACGGCGACGGCGTCGGCGAGGAGGCGTTCGGCCGGCTCCTTGCGAAGTCCGGGTGGTCACGCGAGACCTTCGTCGTCTCGACCAAGTTGTACTGGGGCACGCACGGGAAGCGGCCCAACACCTGGGGCCTCGGTCGCAAGCACCTGTTGTCCGGATCCCACGCGAGCCTCCGCCGCCTCGGCCTCGACCACCTCGACCTGCTCGTCTGCCATCGGTTCGACGACAAAGTCCCGCTGGAGGAGACCGTCGGCGCGATCGCCCACCTGATCGCACGCGGCGACGTCCTGCACTGGGGGACGTCCGGGTGGTCGGTCGACCAGATCCAGGCCGCGAACAAGATCGCCGCCGAGGTCTCCGCGCCGTCACCGATCGCCGAGCAGGTGCAATACAACCTCCTGTACCGCGACACGGTGGAGCAGGAGTTGTCGCCGTTGCACGACAACGGTGTCGGGCTCGTCGGATGGTCGCCGCTTGCGTACGGCTTCTTGTCGGGCCGGTACTCCCGCGACCTCTCCGAGTCCGGTCGGCTCAGCCGCCCCGGGTTCGACTGGCTGCACGAGTGGATCGCGAAGGACGACATCGGCGAAGCCGTCGCCATCGTCGCAGGGCTGCGCACGGCGGCGGACGAGCTCGGCTTCACCGTTGCCCAGGTCGCCCTCGCATGGGCGGCGTCAGGTCCGAACATCTCGAGCACGCTCCTCGGCTGTTCGACCACGGACCAGCTGGCTCAGAATCTCGCCGCGTTGGAGCTGGTGTCGTCGTCGAGGCCGTGGCGGCGCATTGTCGACGAGGCGGTCCAACACGAGCTCCGCACCCGGTCGGGGGTACACGATGAGTGAGTCGGTGACCAGCGGCGACCTCGAGCAGCGCATTCTGGGCGTCGTTCGAGACGTGCTCGACGACGGCGGGATCGCCGCCGACGACGGCTGGGTGGCATCCGGGGGCACCTCACTCAAGGCGGTGTGGTTGGTCGCCGGACTCGCCCGGGAGACCGGTGTCCTCCTCGATCTCTCCGACGTCGGCGACGCGACGTCGGCTGTCGGGCTCACGGCGATCTTGTCCGAACACCTCGACGGGTCGGGCTAGCCGACGTGCGAGGTCTGGTGGAACTCCGGCAGCCGGCGCACCAACTCGGCGGAGTAGCCGAAGCGCGTCGACAGCGTCTCTTGCATCTGCTCCGGCTCGAGCAGGATCGGTCCCGGGTCGGCGCAGCCGGTACGGGCCGCGAAGAGCGGCCCGCACGCCGCCATCGCGCCGTCGCCGTCGTTGAGGCGTACATACGAGGTCCGGTTGAAGTCCCGGAAGAACCGGTGGCCCTGGGTGCGCGCGTACAGGAGTTGGGCGAAGCGGGGGCTGCGTGGGCGCAGACCGGACACACGAAGGAAGCCGGGTCGGCCGGTCAATGCTGTCCGCACCTCGATGACCAGGACACCGTCGTTGCGCCGTTGCGACCAGCTGAGGGGCAGGGTGTGTCCGGAACCGCCCGGCGACCCGAGCTCGATCGGCTCGCCGAGCAACAACGTCGGGTCGACCAGGAGGCGCCGACCGACGTCGGCGACCACGGTCAGGTGGTTGTCCGGCTCCGAGCAGTCGACGAACTCGCAGTAGTGCGCGGAGACCAGATCGGCGGGAACCCGAACCCACTGCAGCAGGGCACGCAGCGCCATCGCCCCCGGGACGCAGAGCCCGCCGGCGCCGTGCGCGAGGAAGCTCGCGAGGAACTCGTCCGGTGTGGTTCCCGGCAGTTCCGGATTCGAGTCGGCCACCCGGATCCGGCGCAGCAGGTTGTCGAAGGGGATCGTCTGGCACCACCGCCGATACAACGCCGCCGTCCGGTCGGCGAGGTCGGCGTGATCGACGTACTCGAGTCGCTCGAGCGTTTCGCGAGCGACGAGAGCGTCGATAGAGCTTTTCGTCACGAAAGCAAGATACCGAATTGACAGGGAAGTTGAGGACCGTCGCGTGTCAATACGCTTGATGATGATCGACAACTACGATTCGTTCACCTACAACCTGTACCAGCTCTTTGCGATGACAGGTGGGGTCGAGCCGATCGTGTTGAAGAACGACGACGACGCTTGTCTGTTCGAGCGCGTGCTCGACGAGGTCGATGGCATCGTGATCTCCCCGGGCCCGGGGCGACCGGACCGGGCGGAGGACTTCGGCCTGAGCAGACTCGCACTGGAGCGGCACGGGGACCTCCCGATCCTCGGTGTCTGCCTCGGCCACCAGGGCCTCTGCGGGGCGCAGGGGGCACGGGTCGTCCACGCGGCGGAACCGATGCATGGCCGTGTGAGCCGCGTGCGTCACTCGTCGAGCCGGCTGTTCCGCGGTGTCCCCGACCCGTTCGACGTCGTTCGGTACCACTCCCTCGTGGTCGATGAGCTCCCGGAATCGCTCGAGTTGACGGCATGGACCGACGACGGGGTGATCATGGACCGAGCACAGAACGCGGCCGCAATTCGGCGTGCAATTCCATCCGGAGTCGATCTCCACGGAATATGGGATGCGTCTCGCCGAGAACTTCCTCGATGTATGTGCGTCGACTGCCCAGCAGAACAAGTCCCAACAGGAGTACCGAACGGTCCTCGAGACGTTGCCGTTCGAGCCGGATGCGGAAGCGGTCTTCCGGGCCGGATTCGCGGCTGCGGACGTGTCGTTCTGGTTGGACACGAGCTCCCGGGAGCCGGGGCGCGGGCGTTTTTCGTACATGGGTGACGGCTCCGGTCCGCACGCTCGGCTGATCACCTACGACGCACACGCCGGGATCGTTCGGATCGAGAGTCGCGACGGCGTGGTCGAGCGACCTGGGCCGGTGCTCGAGCGGCTCGAAGAGCAGCTCCACGCCCTGACCCCGACCGACCACGGGGAGGAGCTGCCCTTCGACTTCGACCTCGGTCTGGTCGGCTACCTCGGGTACGAGGTGAAGGCCGACTGCGGCGCGTCGCATGCCAATCGGGCCGACACCCCGGATGCTGCCTTCCTGCTGGCGGATCGGATGCTGG
>JBCBSO010000323.1:0-5239 GCA_039819205.1 Actinomycetota bacterium | reverse complement strand
CGACGGCTGGGCCGACAAGCGTCGTGATGCCGCCTACGACTCGGGCTCGGCGCTCGACCCAACGACGCGCAAGGGGCGATCGCGAGCCGCGATGGAACACTTTGTCGAACACTTCGAGGAGATCCCGGTGGTCGTGCTCGCCTGCCTGATCCGTCGCCGGGCGCCGTCGCCGGCGGAAGGCTCGTCGGTGTATCCCGCCGTGCAGAACCTGCTCCTTGCCGCGCGGGCGCTCGGCTACGGCGGGGTGATCACCGGGTGGCACTACTCGGTCGAGAACCAGCTGCGCACACTGCTCGGCATCCCCGACAACGTGGCGATCTCTGCCACGGTGCCGCTCGGGCGGCCGCTTGGCAATCACGGGCCGGTGCGTCGCCTGCCGCTGGCCGACGTGGTGTTCGACGGCGCGTGGGGTACTCCCGCCGAGTGGGCGGTCGACCCACCGGGCACGCGCTTCGCCGGCCCGCCGCCGCCGCAGTAACGCGGTGTAACGCTGGTGTCAGGCCAGACACCAGCGTTACAGCGCATCACACCAGGAGCGGGTTGGTGATCACCTCGACCAACGCTGGGCCGGGGTGATCGAGCGCCGCGCGGAACGCCCCGTCGAGGTCGGCGGGATCGGTCACTTGGATGCCGCGAGCACCGCACAGCTCGGCGAATGCAGCAAAATCGGGGTTGTGCAGCGAGGTGTGCCACACCTCGAAGTTTCCGGCGCGTTGTTCCTTGGAAATCTTGCCGAGCTCGCCGTTGTTCATGAGTACGTGGGTGATGTTCATCCCGTACTTCACCGCCGTGGTCAGCTCCATCGCGTACTGCGCGAACCCGCCATCGCCGCTGATGCTGAGCACCTGACGGTCGTCGCCGACCGCCGCCCACAACCCCATCGCCGCGGGAAAGGCGAACCCGATCGAGCCGAGGTACCCAGACATCACCAGGTCTTGCTGCCCCGACGCCTCGAAGTAGCGACCGAACGAGTACGTGTTGTTGCCGACGTCGACGGCGAGCGCCGCTCGCGGGTCGACTGTGCGGTTCAGGCTGTCCATCACGGCGGCCGCGCCGACGCCCTGTGCGGCATCGTCGGTCACCCGACGAGCCTTCTCGGCGCGCCAGATCTTCCACCGCTCAGCGAGTTCGGCTTCGAACGAGCCACGAGCTGTCGACGGGTCGAGGGCCTCGCGGATCGCGTCGGCGCTGAGCGCCACATCACCAAGCACCGGGACCTCGATCCGGCTGAACCGGCCGAGCGACATCGGGTCGTCGTCGACGTGGATCGTCGGCTTGTACTCGGCGATTCCCGTGTGGTTCGAGAAGCTGGCGCCGAACACCACCAGCAGGTCGCTCTCGTTCATCATCCAGCTCGCGACCGGGGTTCCCGAGCGACCCATCACACCGGCGGCGAGCGGGTGGGTATCACCGATCAGGCCTTTGGCCTTGAACGTCGTCGCCACGGGGGCTCCCAAACGATCGGCGAGGGCAACGATCGGCTCCATCTTCCCGCGACAGCCGGCGCCCACGACGAACATCGGTCGAGCAGCGCCCGCGATCATCTGCACCGCATGACGCACGGCGTCGTCGGAGGGCACCGCAGGGTGGAGGGGCACCCGACCCTCTGGCCCGCCGGCTGCCGCCTCGTCACCTGCCGGATGCACCTGTACCTCGTCGGGGAGTACGAGATGGGCCACGTCGCGACCAACCATGGCGTTCTTCATCGCCAGCGTGGCGAGCTCGGCGTGATCCGATGTGATGTGCACGGTCTCGCTGTACGCCGCCACGTCGCTGAATGCGGCTTCAAGGTCGGTGTCTTGGAACGCGCCGCGCCCGCGGACCTTTGACGGCACTTGGCCAGAGATCGCCAGGACCGGGGCCCGATCCTCCTTAGCGTCGTACAGCCCGGTGAGCAGATTGGTCGAACCGGGACCGGCGATGCCGAAGCAGCCGGCGACCCCGCCCGTGAGTTTGCCGTACGCGGAGGCAGCAAACGAGGCGGCACCCTCGTGTCGTACCCCGATGTAGGTCAACTCGCCGCGTGCTTCGGCCCTGCGCATTGCGTCACCGAACCCGAGATTGCTGTGGCCGACGATGCCGAACACGTGCGTCAAACCCCAGTTAGTCATCGTTTCGACGAGCACGTCCGACACCGTGCGCTCATCGGCGTCATCTGGTGGCAAGCGTGCGTACACGCCGTCGTCGCGCACCTCGACGTCGAAGCACGCGGGAGCGTCGCTGAATCCCTCAGGCGGTTGACCGGTCAGCGGCGAGTAGTCGTAGCCATGCCATGGGCAGCGGAGCCACCCACGTTCGATCGAACCTTCCCCGAGCGGACCCCCCTGATGTGGACAGGCGTTGTCGAGGCAGCCGTATTGACCGTCGTGGTGACTGACCGCAAGCGAGCGTCGACCGACGGTGACCGTGGTGACACGTCCCTCGTCGAGCTCGTGCGGATCGAGGATCTTGTGCCAATGGTCGGGCGCATTGTCTGCCATGTGAACTCCCGTCGTGTCGGTACCCGTCCGGTCAGGTCCGGGTGCGCGTCGGACATTACGACGAGTACCGGTCGCTCTGCGCCGGCCAGAGCCGAACAGTTGCGAAACCCAGCCCCGATACCGGTCAAGACGAGCCAGGAGGACCGGAGCGTTGCTCGTGGGAGTCGCCGGTGTGCTTGCCAACATCCCAGCCGAGCGGACCGAGTGTGGCGGCTGCCCAATCCACCGACTCCTGGTCGGTCACCGTGGCCAACGCATCGTTGTAGCGGTTCATGAATCCACCGACCGCGACCACACCGAGCAGTGTGCGCGCCTCCTCGTCACTGAAGTGCGCGCGTAGGTCGGCGTGGTGCTCTGGGCCCACCGCGCTCGGCACCGAGCCGGCCGCGAGGGCGAAGCGAAGCGCCGCCCGTTCGCGGTCGTCGAAGAGCGGAGAGTCGTCGAAGCTCCACAGCGCTTGCACCTTCTCGGTTGGTACGCCGAACCGTTCGGCGCCGTACGCCGCGTGCGCCTGACAATGGCGACATCCGGCGGCCAGGCTCGACACGGTGAACACCATCATGTTCAGCTCGATCCCCGGTGGGCTGAGAAACACCAGTGCCTGCAGCTGCTTGAGGGTGTCGTACATCTCGGGCCACGCATCGAGATCCCACTTCTGGCGGTCCTGAAAGTCGGTCATCGGGTCCTTCCCGGATCGAGCGAGCGTCGATCCCCTTCCGCTATGTCAGCCGACCGACGCCCTCGGCGAAGAACCGGCCGGCCGACTCGGCGCCGCGCTCGACGAGGTCGCCGCGCGTGAGCACCGCGCCGAACGGGGCGTTCCAGTAGTCGGGATCCCCCGGACGGTCTGCACCCCACGGGCCGACATAGAGGTACGGCTCGGCGGAGAATCCGTCGCCCGGTGACCCACCGAGGTTGATCCCGTCGCCGCCGGCGAGGTGCACCTCGATGGCGACGTCGAAGTGCTCCGGCCACAGTCGCGGGCCGGTGACCTGCAGCCCACGACCGGTCAGCTCGATCACTGCCTGGTCGAGCGCGCGACCCGCAACGGCGAACCATTCGCCGATCGTCTCGAGGGCGTCCGCCGCAACGTCGATGTGGGCGTCGAGCTCGCCGAGCGGCGGCGTGTCGGCCCCGGCGTCGTAGGGCGCGTCGAGATCGACCTGAGCAAGCGCAGCGAGCTCGCGGAGCGTCGAACCGACGATCGGTGCCGTGCCGACATGGCCACCGTTCGCGGCTTCGTCCTCGACGACGAGCCATGACCCGACGATGCGCACCCGGCGGCCGGCAGCGGAGAACGCAGGGGTCCCGATGCCGCCTGGCAGCACGCGCAGCGAGATGTACTCGTTCGCTGCGGCGCGCGCCCGCGAGACCACATGGGTGGCCACGCGATGCATCTCCTGACGAGCGATCGATTCTTCGGACATGGGCGCTCCTCGGCGGTTGTCGGTCGAACCGGTGTCTGACCCTATGCGTTCGCCTGGCTCTGACCGATCCACCTCGGAGCGCCTAAGAAGGACGGCCCAACTTTTTCTTGTCGGAGCTGTAAGGGGTGGTGCGGTGATCCGTCAGGACGGTCGAACGACAACGGCAATCACGCCACTCACCCCCACACCACAAAGGAGAATCCGATGTACCTCGACCGCACCGCCCCCACCGCCGCTCCCGCCGCCGCACGCCTCACCGCCGCCCCGGCGCTCCGCCTGCGCTGGGTACCAACCGTGCGCGATGGCCGCAAGGTCGTCGCCGCGGAATGGCTGGTCCGTTGACTCAGCCGAGCGATTTCAGCTCGTCGATGCGTGGGCGTTCATCGGGATCGATCTCGTCGGTCTCGATGAACGCCCGCACGCATTCCACGGCCTGATCTGCGCTCAAGCGCCGCGAGCTCAACGCGAGCACGTTGGCATCATTCCACCGACGAGCATTGGTGGCGACCCACGCGTCGTGTGCCTGCGCGGCTCGGACCCCAGGCACCTTGTTGGCGGCGATCGCCGTGCCCGTCCCGGTCCAGCACATCACCACACCGAGGTCGACCTCGCCGTTCGCGACTGCAGTGCCCAACGCATGGGCCATCGACGGCCACGGTTCGCCGGTATCGACAGCAACCAGGTCGTGACGCTCGTCAATCCACGACCGAACAGCCTCGACCACCTCGTTGTTGTCGTCGGCACCAAACACGATCCGTCGCGTCATCCCGTCACTCTGACACGCGGATGCGTACCGGTCGTTCGCGTCCACGCCGCCGCCGTACGGTGGCAGCCGTGCAGACGCTGCGTTATCGCGACCGTCACGTGGAGTACGCCGGAGTCATCGGGGCGAACCTCGAGATCGAGAGCGCCAATCCGCGGAACTACTACGAAGCGATCAACAGTCCGAGCGTCTGCGCGCCGCAGTCGATCGACGCCAAGCTGTTTGCGGGCGATACGGCGAGCAAGCGGCCGGCGGTGATCGTGGTCCCGGGCAGCCTCGGCGTTGGCCCCAACCATGAAGCGCACGCCGCGACGTTGGTCGAATCCGGCTACGTCGTATGCGTCGTGGATCCGTTCGGACCGCGTGCTGTGTCGTCGACCGTCGGCGACCAGACGCAGTACAGCTTCGCCGCGAGCGCATGGGACGTGCTCGCCACGTTGCAAGTGCTGGCGTCACGGCCCGAGGTCGATCCCCAGCGGATCGCGGCCCAGGGGCATAGCCGCGGCGGATCGGCGGTCACGATCGCGGCCAACGATTGGATCGGCGAAGCGGCGACAGCTGGCGATCGT
>JBCBSO010000322.1:0-5245 GCA_039819205.1 Actinomycetota bacterium | reverse complement strand
CGACGGTGTCGACGAGGAGCTGAAAGGCGCTGTCGCCGTCGATCGCAGTGGTCGACGAACCATCGAGGACGCCGAGGTCGAGCTTGTTGGAGAACAACACGCGATAGCGCCCGGGCCGTTCCATGGCGAAGCGAACGTAGGCCTGCCCCATGGTGGCGAACCGTTCGTAGGGGTCGTCGCTCGATGCCCGTGCATCGGTGAGGACACCCAGAAACTCCGCCCAGCTGTCGAGCACCGCCGCACGGAGAAGATCGACGTGGTTGTCGAAATGGCGGTACACCGCCGTCGCCGATACGCCGGCTCGGCGGGCGACCGCGCGGAGCGAGATGCTGTCGATGTCGCCGTGCGTCGCCATCAACTCAGACGCCGCATCGAGCAACTCTTGGCGCAGCTTGTCGCCTTCGCCGCGCGGATTGCGCTGGCGTGCCGGGCGGTCGGTGACGGCGTTCATCAGACCGCCCGTTCAGCTCACGGTTCGATGTAGATGCACTCGCCGGGGCACTCCTCGGCGGATTCGATGACCGCTTCGAGTTGCCCATCGGGGATCTCGGCGAGGCCTTCTGCGCCTTGCGGATTGCCCTTGGCCTCAGCGAACACCTTGTCGCCCTCCACGACGTAGGCCAGTCCGTCGTCGAGCAGGGTGAAGACGTCGGGGGCGATCTCCTCGCAGAGGCCGTCGCCGGTGCACAGATCCTGATCGATCCAGACCTTCATGTGGGGTCACTCTCTTTCGTGATGAATTCGTCCGCTGAACGCGGAGACGCGCGTGGGCCGAGTTTACACGGCGGTGCACGTGCAAACACCAACCCGCGCCGCATGTGTACAGTCCAACCATGGCCGAGGATCCCGCCGAACTCCGTCGCCAAGTCGACCAACTCTCCGACGAGATCAGCGCACTACGCGCCCGTCTCGCCGAGGCCCCCAAGCGGGTGCACTCGCTCGAAGAGCGTCTGCTCGAAACCAAAGGCCAACTGGCCCAAGCCGTCGGGCAGAACGAGAAGCTGTCCTACACCTTGCGCGAAGCGCGCGAGCACATCGCCACGCTGCGCGATGAAGTCGACAAGCTGAGCCAGCCACCGTCGGCGTACGGCGTGGTCGTTGGCAAGAACGACGACGACACGGTCGACGTGCTCACCAGCGGCCGCAAAATGCGGGTGTCGCTGCACCCCGATATCGACCACGAGCTGCTCGATCGCGGCGCCGAGGTGGTGCTCAACGAGAGCTTCAATGTGGTGCTCGCGCGCACCCCGGAGATCACGGGCGAGGTCGTGACCGTCAAAGAGGTGATGGAAGACGGTGTCCGCGCGGTCGTGATCGGCCGTGCCGACGAGGAGCGGATCTGCGAACTGGCCGACGCCATTCGCGGCACCCACATCCGCAGTGGCGATCACCTCCGCCTCGACGTGCGCTCGAACCTGCTGCTCGAGAAGCTGCCGCGTCCCGAAGTGGAGCATCTGTTGCTCGAGGAGGTCCCGGACATCTCCTACACCGACATCGGTGGGCTCGACGACCAGATCGAGCAGATCGCCGATGCCGTCGAGCTGCCGTTCCTCCACCAGGACCTGTTCGCCGAGCACCGCCTTCCCGCGCCGAAGGGCATCTTGTTGTACGGGCCGCCTGGATGCGGCAAGACCTTGATCGCCAAGGCCGTCGCCAACAGCTTGGCCAAAAAGGTCGCCGATCGAGTGGGCGAGGGCAAGGGCCGGAGCTACTTCATCAACATCAAGGGTCCCGAACTGCTCAACAAGTACGTCGGCGAGACCGAACGGCAGATCCGCCTGGTGTTCCAGCGAGCGCGCGAAAAGAGCGACGAGGGCTGGCCGGTGATCGTGTTCTTCGACGAGATGGACTCGATGTTCCGTACCCGCGGGTCGGGAATCAGCTCCGACATGGAGTCCACGATCGTGCCCCAGTTGTTGGCCGAGATCGACGGCGTCGAGGGATTGCGCAACGTGATCGTGATCGGCGCAACGAACCGGGAAGACCTGATCGATCCAGCGATTCTCCGTCCGGGCCGACTCGACGTGAAGATCAAGATCGAACGCCCCGATGCCCACGCGGCGCTGGCGGTGTTCGCTCGCTACCTCACCGACGAGATCCCGATCACCGCCGACGAGACGATCGACGACATGATCCAGGCGACCGTCGCCGAGATGTACCGCGAGGACGAAGCAAATCGCTTCCTCGAGGTGACTTATCAGAACGGCGACAAAGAGATTCTGTATTACAAGGACTTCGCCTCGGGAGCGATGATCGAGAACGTGGTACGGCGGGCCAAGAAGCTGGCCATCAAGCGGGTGATCGACGGCGGAGCGCGCGGTGTGTGCACGGCCGATCTGCTGGCGTCGATCAAGCAGGAGTACAAAGAGCACGAGGACCTGCCGAACACGACCAACCCCGACGACTGGGCCAAGATCTCGGGCAAGAAGGGCGAACGGATCGTGTTCATCCGCACCCTGGTCACCGAAGAGGACGACGACGACGTCGCCGGTGGGCGAGCGATCGAGCGGGTGCAAACCGGTCAATACCTGTGAGCACCGACCGCGAGTACGACGTCGTCGTCTACGGCGCGACGAGCTTCGTCGGCCAGATCATGTGCCGCTACCTGGTGCAGCGTTTCGGGGTCGGCGACGATGCATCGCTGCGGTGGGCGATCGCAGGGCGCGACGCCGACAAGTTGGCTGACGTGGCCTCGTCGACGGGCGCCGACGTACCGCAACTGGTCGCTGACGCCCGCGACCGCGCTGCGCTCGACGAGTTGTGCGCAGCGACGGCCGTCGTCGCGTCCACGGTCGGCCCGTATGCCCGATACGGATCACTCCTGATCGAGGCAGTCGTCGAACACGGCATTCGCTACTGCGATCTGACCGGCGAGCCGCAGTGGATGCAACGGATGATCGACGCTCATCAAGAACGCGCCGAGGCGACCGGTGCCGTGATCGTGCATACCTGTGGGTTCGATTCTGTTCCCTCCGATCTCGGTGTGATGTATCTCCAACACGAGGCGATCGAGCGCTTCGGCGAGCCGGCATCGGCGGTGCGGATGGCGGTGAAGGGCGCCCGCGGTGGGTTTAGCGGCGGGACCGCGGCCAGCATGCTCAACATGCTCGAGGAGCAGGCTGCGGATCCGCAAGTGCGCGCCGTGTTGGCCAATCCGTACGCGTTGGCACCGCTGGGTGAGCGCACCGGTCCGGCCCAACCCGACGTGACCTGGCCGGAGTACGACGAAGAGTTCGAGAGCTGGGTTGCGGCGTTCGTGATGGCGGTCATCAATGTGCGAGTCGTGCTGCGGTCACACGCCCTCTTGGGTCAACCGTGGGGTCACGACTTCACTTACGGCGAAGCGATGATGACCGGGCCCGGACCAGCCGGGCGTGCTGCCGCCGGGGCGATGAGTGCCACGATGGCGGGTGTGATGGCGGCGGGTCGATTCGCCCCGGTGCGGGCGATGTTCGAGCGACTGATGCCTTCACCCGGCGCGGGCCCCTCCGAGAGCGCTCAAGCGTCGGGGTACTTCGACGTTCGATTTCACGGCCGTATCGAATCGACCACGACGCACCACCTCGGCGTGACCGTCACCGGAGATCGCGATCCCGGGTACGGATCGACCGCCAAGATGTTCGTCGAGGCGGCAGCCGAACTCGTCGAGGCCGACGTCGGCGGCGGGTTTTGGACCCCGTCGACCGCCCTCGGTCAGCCGTATCTCGAACGGCTTGTAGAACACGCAGGCTTGACCTTCGCAGTCAACTGAGCGTCCGATAGGTTGCCCGTATGGCGCTGCCCAAGGTCTGCGGTATCGAGACCGAGTACGGCATCGTCGTGCGGGGCGGCGAGAACAACCCCGTGTCGGCGTCGTCGATGCTGATCAATGCGTACGTCGCGGCAACGATGCGCGAACGCGGTCGCATCGGTTGGGACTTCGAAGACGAGCAGCCGGCCAACGACGCCCGCGGTTTCTCACTCGACGACGCGCTCGCGCCGGAGGTCGAAACCACGCTCGTCAACGCCGTCCTCACCAACGGGGCGCGCTACTACGTCGACCACGCCCACCCCGAGATCTCGATTCCCGAAGTGACGACCGCGTACGAGGCGGTGTGCTGGGACCGGGCCGCCGAAGAGATCATTCGCCGGTCGATGGTCGAAGTGGTGGCGCTCCTCGACGAGGGTGCCGAGATCATCGTGCACAAGAACAACTCCGACGGGAAGGGCAACAGCTACGGCTGCCACGAGAACTACCTGCTGGCCCGCGAGGTGCCATTCGGCCGGCTGACCGCCCAAATCACCCCGCACTTCGTGACCCGCCAGGTGTTCACCGGTGCCGGCAAGGTCGGCTGTGAACTCCCCGGTCGGCCGAGCGACGACGTCGGTTACCAACTGAGCCAACGAGCCGACTTCTTCGAGGAGGAGATCGGCCTCGAGACCACGCTGAAGCGGCCAATCGTCAACACCCGCGATGAGCCCCACGCCGATGCCCAGAAGTACCGGCGGCTGCACGTCATCGTCGGCGACGCCAATATGAGCGAGGTCGCCACATACCTCAAGGTCGGGACGACCGCGGTCGTGCTGGCGATGATCGAAGACGACGTGCTCGGCGACGATTGGTTACTCGGTAACCCGGTGTCCGCGATTCGCCAAGTGAGCCACGATCCGACCCTGCGCCAAACGATCATGCTGCGCGACGGGTCGCGGGCCACCGCGCTCGAGGTGCAGTGGGGCTTGCTCGAACGAGCCCGCAAATACGAACTCAGCCATGGACTGGCGTGCATCGGCGAAGACGTCGGACCCGACATCCTCGATCGCTGGGAAGCAGTCCTCACCGGTCTCGAACGCGATCCCGCATCGGTTGCCGACTGTGTCGACTGGGTGGCCAAGCAGCGACTCGTCGACGGCTACGCCCGACGTCATGACCTGCCGCCTGGCCACCAGCGGCTGAAGGCGATCGACCTGCAGTACCACGACCTGCGTGCCGAGCGCTGTTTGGCGCTGCGCGCCGGGCTGCAGACGCTGGTCGACCCCGCCGAGGTCGACCACGCCGTCGAGAATCCGCCCACGACCACCCGGGCGTACTTCCGGGGGCGATGCCTGTCGAAGTTCCCCGACGACGTGGTGGCGGCGAACTGGGACTCGCTCGTGTTCGATGTTGGCCGCGACCCGCTGCGTCGAGTGCCCATGATGGAACCACTCCGCGGGACGGCCGACCACGTTGCTAGCGTGCTCGAGGAGGTCCCCCGCCGTCTGTGCCTCG
>JBCBSO010000321.1:0-5266 GCA_039819205.1 Actinomycetota bacterium | reverse complement strand
ACGTGCTCGGCGGGTTCCTCGCCGCGGGAATCCTCGCGGCGATCATGTCGAGCCTCGACAGCCAGTTCCTGTGCCTCGGCACGATGTTCACGACCGACATCGTGAACCACTACGCGCCGAAGCCGCAGCTCACCGACGCCGAGCGCGACACCGAGGCGGTGCGGTTGCGCGAGCTCAGTGCCCGACTGGTGAAGGGATTGCAGTCATCGCTTGCGGATGTGACCGAGACCGTCGCCCCCGAGCGCAAGGTGGCCGGCGCGGCGCACGTGTGCATCGGTGGAGTCGAGTCCGAAGCGTTGCTGTTCCTTCTCGACGAAGGCGGCGTGTGTGCGTCGGCGGCCTCCGCATGCGCGAGCGGCGCGATGGATCCGTCACATGTACTCGCGGCGATGGGCGTCGACCGCGAGGTCGCGCTGGGCGCACTTCGGCTGACGCTTGGACACACCACGACCGCCGACGACATCGATCGGGCGATCGACGTCATCGTGCCAGCGGTCGGCCGCCTCCGGTCTGGAGCGGCCCGATGAAGGTGCTCTGCGCGATGAGCGGGGGCGTCGATTCGTCTGTGGCCGCGCATCTCCTGCGACGCGATGGCCACGAGGTGGTCGGCGTGACAATGAAGCTGTGGGGTGGTGCCAGCGACACTGGCTGCTGCTCGGTGAGCGACGTCGACGATGCCCGCCGCGTCGCGCAGCAGCTCGATATCGACCACCTCGTGTTCAACTTCGGCGACGACTTCGATCGCGGCGTGGTGGCCCCGTACGTGCAATCACACGCCGACGGCCAGACGCCCAACCCGTGCATCGAATGCAATCGCACGGTGAAGTTCGCCCGCCTCGCGGAACGCGCCGATGCGCTGGGGTTCGACGCCGTTGCGACCGGGCACCACGCGCGGGTCGGTCGGACCGACGATGGGCGCCTGACGCTCGAGCGCGGGGCCGATCCGGCGAAGGACCAGAGCTACGTGGTGCACATGCTCGATCAGGCGCAGCTGGCTCGCACCGTGTTCCCCGTGGGAGCGATGTCGAAGACCGAAGTGCGGTCGATCGCCAGCGAACTCGAGCTGCGCACAGCGGGTAAGCCCGACAGCCAGGACGTGTGCTTCATCACCAGCACCGGCGGACGTACAGCGTTTCTCGGCGACCGGATCGAGATGCGCCCGGCGCGCGTCGTCGACACCGGTGGCGCCGAGGTCGGCACAGTCCCGGCGGTAGAGATGGTCACGATCGGGCAGCGCAAGGGCCTGGGCCTCCCCGGTGGCGGACCGAAGCGCTACGTCGTCGACGTCGATGTCGCCGCGGCCACGGTCACCGTCGGTGGTGATGCCGATCTCCAGCGTGCCGCCGAACGGGTCCGTGGCGTCACCTGGATCGACGAGCCAGTCGATGGTCGGGTCCGCGTGCAGGCCAGCGCGCATGGTGCGACACAGATCGCCGAACTCACGCTCGACGCTGATGGCGTCGATGTCGTGTGGGATCGGCCGCAGCGGCGGATTGCGCCTGGCCAGAGCGTGGCGTTCTACGACCTCGACGATCGTCGTGTACTCGGCGGCGGGCGGGTCGTGGCTCACTCCCGATAGCCGTCGGGCCAACGCGAGTCAGCGCACCGGCAAGCCGCGGCGGTCGGCTGCGGCGAGGGTTTCGCCGGGACGACTCGGTGCGACCAGCATCGCCGTCAGGTGGATCGCCGTACCGTTGGGTGCGCTTGGGGTGAACGCGTAGACCGCCGTGATCGACTCGGTGAGACCGATCTCAACGGCGTAACCGCTGGCGGGCCCGGTGAGATCGGCGGCGCCGGTGTCGGCTGGTGCCAGGCGAATGCCTGCGACCTGCGCCGTGCGCAGCGTGACGGTGTCGGCCAGCACGACGGGGTCGTGCACGACGACTCCTGCGGGAACCAGCACCAACCACCGCTGGGCCAATCGATGCCAACGCGGTCCGAAGTACACCGCGCCGGCGATGGCGAGCACGCTCAGCAGGGCACCGGCGATCCACGAACCTGCGGCGAGCAGCAGCGGCCCGGTGATGAGGCAGGCGGCCCACGCCACCCAGGTGACGACCGCGGCAGCGCCGGCCGCCGCGGGCGCGCGGAGTGGGAACCGCTCCTCGTCGCCGTAGGCCGATGCCTGTACGAAGTAACGGCCGAATTCGGCGGTGAAGACGGCGAAGGTGGCGATCAATACCGGCAGACCGAGGGTTGCGACCTGCAGCGCGCCAGCACCACCGATCATCACGGCGATCGTTGCGGCAACGCCGAGCGGTACGAGGAGCCTGGCGACGGTGAGCGAGCGCACCGAGGCGATCGCCAACGCCAGCGCAACAAGCGCCCAGAGCACCCATCCACCGACGGTCGATACCCACGACACGGCGTCACTACGCCCGTCGAGCGCCGCTTCTACGGCGATGCCGCCGAACACGGCGACGCCGAGCCAGGCGACCCGCGCGCCCCACACGACCGCCGTCGCCGTCCACGTGCTCTTCACCAGCTCAAGCGTGCCGGGTTCGCGTGCCGATGACGACCCGGCGGGTGTCAATTGCTGGCCGATTCGGTGCGCAGGAGGTCGGCGTGGAACGATTGGTGTCGGGCGTTGTGCCCGGCGGGCGACGTTGGGGCGACCGAAACCAACGAGTGACCGACCGGCGCAGGGGAGGTGTGGAGATGGCCGACGACAAGGTGAGCACGTCGTTCGCCGCGCGGTCGCCCTTTGGGAATGGTGCCTCGATCGGCGTGGGGAGCCTGCCGCACACCGACGCGGCCGCAGCAGCGGCGTTCGCCATCGGCGAGTTTGAGATCGCCACCGTGCCCACGTTGCCTCGACGGACTCCGCACGCGGCGATGCTCGCCCAGGCCGCAACGATGCTCGCTGGTGTGGGGCTCAACGATGGCGAACTGACGATCGACGGCGATCTTGCGGTGGAGTCGTTGCCGATAGTGACCGAACACGACGCGTTCGCCGACCTGGCATCGTTCCTCGACCTCGGGGCCAAGGTGCGTCTCGATGGATCACCGGTGAAGTGGCAGTTCGTGGGCCCCGTCACGCTCGGTCGCGCCCTTGTGGAGGCTGGTGTGGCACCCGACGAGGCGTTCGCGGTGGCCAGCGCCGTCGTTGCCGATGTGGTGCCGAAGATCGAAGCGGCGATTCGGAGAACGCTCCCGAACTCACCGCAACTCGTGTTGTTCGACGAGCCGTGGCTGGTTGAACTGATGACCGACGACTTCCCGATCCCGCCCGACCATGCGATCGACGTGCTGTCGTCGGCCATGGCGGCGCCGTCCAGCGACGCAGTCACCGGCGTGCATTGCTGCGGTCCATTCGACGTCGCCACGATGACGGCTGCTGGTCCGCAGGTGATTTCTTCGCCGGTCGACGACGTCCTGCTCGGCGCAGCGGGGTATCTGGCCGAGTTCGTCGACTCCGGCGGGGTTGTTGCGTGGGGTGTGGTGCCCACCGACGGCCCGGTTGCCGACCATGCCCATCGCTGGTGGCGACGGCTCAGCGATCTGTGGTGCGCGCTGGTGCAGCGTGGCTGCGACCCGGTGCAACTCCGCCAGCAGAGCCTGGTGAGCACCGAGTGCGGACTTGCGGGACACACCGTGTCGGTGGCCCGCACCCTCACTCGGCAGACCGGCGAGGTATCACGACACGTGCGCGATCAGGCGGCGGCGACGCGGTTGACGCTGGGCGCGTGAGCGACGACGTCGGCGGGCGCATCGCCGAGCTGCGCGTGCAGATCGCCCACCACAACGAGCGCTACCACACGCTCGATGCCCCGGAGATCAGCGATGCCGACTACGACGCGCTCGTCCGCGAGCTGCGCGCCCTCGAGGCGGCCCATCCGGAACTCGCCGTGGTCGACTCGCCGACCGGCGCGGTTGGCGGGCCGGTGTCGTCGACGTTCGCGCCGGTCGAGCACGCCATCCCGATGATGAGTCTCGACAATGCGATGGACGCCGACGAGCTCCGGGCGTGGGCCGAACGAGTGCACCGCGGTGTCACCGACGATGTGACGTACGTGTGCGAGTTGAAGTTCGACGGCTTGGCCATCAGTGTTCGCTACGAGCAGGGCACGTACGTGCAGGCGGCGACGCGTGGTGATGGACGAGTTGGCGAGGATGTCACGGCCAACGTGGCGACGATCGCCGACATCCCCCACGAGCTACGCACCGACACATCGACCGGACAGCAGCCCGAGGTGCTGGAAGTTCGTGGCGAGGTGTACATGACTCGGTCGAGCTTCGACGCGCTCAACGAGCGCGCCGCGGCCGCGGGCGAACCGCACTTCGTCAACCCGCGCAACTCCGCCGCTGGCAGCCTGCGGCAGAAGGATCCTGCGGTGACCGCAACGCGCGACCTGTCGTTCTGGAGCTACCAGATCGGTGAGGTGGCGGGCCTCGGGACCGACGCGATCGGCGCGACCCGCCACACCGAGATGCTCGCCGCCTTGGCCCGCTTGGGTCTGCCGGTGAACGCCAACGTGGCGACGTTTGCGTCGATCGACGAGGTGGTTGCCCATTGCGCGCATTGGGAAGAGCGGCGTCACGACCTCGACTACGAGATCGACGGCGTTGTGGTGAAGGTCGACGACATCGCCCAGCGCAACGCGCTGGGTTCGACGTCGCGCGCGCCGCGATGGGCGATTGCCTACAAGTTTCCACCCGAAGAACGCACCACGGTGCTCAACGACATTCAGGTGTCGGTCGGACGCACCGGTCGGGCGACGCCGTTTGCCGTACTCGAGCCGGTGTTCGTCGGGGGATCGACCGTGTCGATGGCCACGTTGCACAACGAAGACCAAGTGCAGGTGAAAGACGTGCGTCCGGGCGACACCGTAGTGGTGCGCAAGGCGGGCGACGTGATTCCCGAGGTGGTCGGCTCGGTCCCATCGTTGCGGCCGGCGAACAGTGTCCCGTGGACGTTCCCGACGCACTGCCCGAGTTGTGGGAACCCGCTCGTGCGGCCCGAGGGCGAAGCCGACACGCGTTGTATTGCCCCGGACTGCCCGGCCCAACGCGACCAGAAGATCGCGTTCTTCGCCGGGCGCGGGGCGATGGATATCGAAGGGCTCGGCGAACAGATGGTGGAGAAGCTGACCGCCGCCGGGCTCGTCCGTGATCCCGCCGACCTGTACACGCTGACCGTTGACGAACTCACGGCACTCGACCGTGTGGGCACCACGAGCGCAGGCAACCTGCTCGCCTCGATCGACGACTCGCGCACCCGTCCGCTCCCCAAGCTGCTCACCGCGCTGGGGGTTCGCCATCTCGG
>JBCBSO010000320.1:0-5268 GCA_039819205.1 Actinomycetota bacterium | reverse complement strand
CGTCGTCTCGATGGGCGCCATGTTCATGCCCGATCCGCTCGACAAATGGCGCAACCAGATGCTGCAGGAGCTGGAGCGGATGATCGGCCAGGTCGAGGACATGATCGACCAGGTCGACGCGATGTTGGCGCGCGCAACCCAGATCGAGGACGCCCTCGACGGACTCGAGCTGAGCGTCCGCAGCGCGGTGCTCAGCACGTTCATGTCGCCGATCGTGACCCAATGGGAGGGGCCCGCCGACCAGACGTTCATGCAGGCGATCGAGGACCTCGAAGCGGGCTTGCTCGACGGCGCTGACCCCGACCTCGCCCATGACGAGCAGTGGCAGGCGAACCGCGAGGCGTACTACACCTATGTGCGCCAGAACGTGCTCGGCCCGTACCACTCGTTCAAGGCGATCTCGCTGTCGCTGCTCGAGTACGAAGCCGAGGTCCTTGCCAAGCACCTCGACATCACCGGCGACGACGCCGACGACGACGACATCGAGCTGTTCTACGACGCGATGTGGACGAGCGCGCTCTACTACGAGTCGGTCGCCACGATGTCGATGCGCATGCTCAACGAGCTCAACTACTACTGGGCCGCCACCGACGACGAGTTCGCCACGTTCTGGCTCACGCAGGCCGAGGCGATGCGCGCCGACTTCGACGACTACCGCCGCAGCCTCTACCGGATCGCAGGCAACCCCGACCACGACACGGTGTGGCACATCTCGACCGTCGGCGACGAGCCTGGGTCGGTCACCGTCTTCCGAGATGACGAAGATCTCGGACAGATCGAGGACCACGCGTTCGTGTACCCCGACGACGACGTCGTCGAGTTGACGCTGACCGCCGACCGCAACGACGTTCCGAGCACGGGTTGGGCGCTGCTCGCTGAGCCGGCGCCCGGCGGTGCCCCCTTCGCCGGCTGGTCGGCGAGCGACGACACGGCCACGACCACCATCGAGGTGACATCGGAGGACTGGACACTCCTGACCGCACGGTTCGAGCAGCCGTGGAGCAAGCTCGAGATGACCGTCGACGGCGAGGGCGAGATCGAGGTGTGGGAGGACGGCGACATCGCGTACGTCCTGGACGACACCGTCGCCCCGGACGAGATCGTCGGCACCGTCATCAGCGACGAGCTCGCTGTCCTCGTGCTCACCGAGGACGAGGAGGTTGCCGCGCAGGCCGAGATGGCGTTGTTCGTCCGCAACGGCAGCCTGCAGTCCTGGTCCGATCAGCTCCCCGCCGGCGAACACGACCTGATCGTCGAGCCCGGTCTGCAGATCGACCTCGACGTCCGTTTCGACGGCGCCGGGTCGGAGACCGCCGAGGCGTCACCGCACGATCCGACCGGGTCGGTACAGCTGTCGAACGCAGACGACTCGAATCCTCCGAGCTACCAGCCGCCGGACCTGTCGTGGGACCAACGCGACGACGTCCAGATGTGGTGGAACATCGGAACGCTCGGCGGGTTCGCGCTGTTCGATGCGATCGGCGCCTTCAACAAGGACCTCGCCGATGCGAAGAAGCTGCGCACGCTCGGCAAGTTCGGCATTCGACCCGACTTCGCCAAGTACGCGATTGGCGGCGGCGTCCTGCTCGCCCTCACCGCGCTGGAGGTCATCCTGATCCTGACAAACGACTCGCCGACGTTCGAGGAGTTGCTCGGCGAGGCCGTGATGGCTCTCGACGAGCGCCTGTTCTACCTCGACGTCGGACTCGACCACCTCGAGCAGTCCCTCGACCACATCCTCAACCGCGTCGACCTCGCCGAGTTCCGGATCCTCCACGACCTCGCCGTCGGCGAGGGCACCGGACACACGACCGGATACCACCAGATCCTGGCGACAGCGATCGACCAGCACGAGGAGCTCCCTGGCGGCCACGCGATGGACATGCTCGCCGACGACATCCTCGCCACGGTCGGCGAGGAGTACAACTACCTCAAGAAGGAGGTCCCGAACCTGGTACGAGCGTATGCCGAGGCGCTCGTCCTGACCGGCGAGGCGAACGCCGACGACTTCGTCCGGTACGGCAACGTCTACGACTATGCGGCGTTCTGGCTGATGCAGATCAACCAGACCGTCACCGTGCTCAGCGAAGCGTGGACGTACCGCATCGGTCACGAGGACACCAGCGACACGATGCGCGGCATCTACGAGCGTGACATGGAGAACTTCCTCGCCGATGTGCACGAGTTCTCCGTCTCCCTGCTCGAGCCGCTCGGCGTACCGCTCGGCAGC
Source organism: Actinomycetota bacterium (assembly GCA_039819205.1). Taxonomy (GTDB): domain Bacteria; phylum Actinomycetota; class Acidimicrobiia; order Acidimicrobiales; family Ilumatobacteraceae; genus JABSQH01. The sequence continues at coordinate 3,038 of JBCBSO010000320.1, read as the reverse complement.
GCGACGTTGACGACGATCGGCGAGTGCACGGCAACGCAGTCACCGCTCGATCCCGACTGCCTCCTGATCGCCCGCGACTACCAGGTCGCGCCGGACGGAGCCGCCGCCGACTTGGTCGGCCTCAACGCAACGATGAGCCGCGAGGAGTTCGAGGACCTGGCGAAGCTGTCCGAGCGGGCGCCGGGCGACACGATGCAGGAGCGGCTCGCCAACCTCGGGATCGTCGTTCCCGAGGTGATCGAGCTCTCCGATCCCGACGAGTCCTTCAAGTACGAGTCGTACTTCCTCGGCCGCGTCCCACCCAACTGGAACCACGTCGAGCCGTGTTCGTGGAGCGGCTTCACCATCGATCACAGCATCGGCAGCGCGGTCAAGAACAGCTCCGGGCAAGGAGGCTTTGCGTACAGCCGTAGCTATCGGAGTGGCGAGGCCCACTGCGTCGGCCAGCTCCACCTCACCGGCTCGTACGGATTCACGCTCAACGACCCGAACGACCGGGTGCCGGATCGCCACCTCATGCCGGCGATCAGCATCACCGCCATCGACGACTTCGAGTACTCGACCATCGGCTACGCATCGCTTCCGTCGAACGCCTGGGCGCTCTCCGGCGGCGTGTTCGAGCTGTGGCACGACAACGCCAAGGTCACCGAGATCACCGAGTCCGATCTCTACACGCCCGGCATCGTCGACGAGGTCACGGTCACGACCGATCCGGATCACATCGCCAACGAGGGATGGACAATCCTCGGGCGCAGCGACGACGGCACACCCGTCGAGTTCTTCGGACTTCACAACGGTGCGGAGACCGCGACGCTGGAGCTGAGCGAACGGGCCTACAACCAGTTCTTCCTCCAGCGCGTCGAGGTCGTCGACACCGTCGAACTGACCGTCGACGTCGCCGGCGACGGCGAGGTGCTCGCCGCTCACGACGGCAAGCTGATCGGCGCATTCACCGCGGACGACCGGACGCTCGACGTGCCCGCTGACGTCGAGGAGATCGTGTTCACGACCGACAGCGCACAGATCTCCCAGACAGGTCTGGTCCTCGTCGCCACGGGGCACGATGATCCGTTCACGATGTGGACCGGCCCCTACGACGGCAGCGAGACCGCACGCATCCCGGTCGATCCCGATGCCCTGCCGCCGATCGTCGCGATGTTCGGGAACGTCGCCTTCTTGGACCTCGACGTCGGCACCGGGGGGTTCGTCGAGTTCCACGCGGACGGCGTGCAGGTCAACGAGCTGACCCCGGAGAGCTCGGGCTTGGAGATGGTCACCGGCTCCGAGATCATGCTCCTCGACGTCGACGACCCGGTGCCCGGACAGGGCGTTGCCCTCCGACCGGTCGCACTCGACGACGGTGCATTCGCCGGATGGAGCGACGGGCAGGGTCCGCGCCCGCCCGGCACGGCGTCCACGTCGCCAGGCGAGGTCCTCAACCTCACTGCAGACTTCCGAGCTGAGATCGTCGTCGACGTGGCGATGGACGGCCCGGGCCAGGTCGAGGCGTACCGCGACGGGCTCCGCCGTGAGGACGTCTCGCTCGTCGACGGCACGGTCGACGTCCCGGCGGGCTTCGTGACGTTCGTCGAACACGGCACACCGGTGCCGACGGACGGCTGGGCCCTCGTTCCGGTCGGACACCACGACCTCCTGCCGATCTGGACCGGCGTCGACGTCGGCGAGCCGGTCATGCCGGAGGCGTCGGAACGACTGGCGGCAGCGGTCGAGTTCGAACCCGGCCCCGGCGCGACTCTCGTCCATCTCGATGCTCCGATCGGACACCTCGACGTCTACGCCGACGCGGACCTGCGATGGACCATCACCGAGGCGACCGACGTGGCGCTCACCAACGATGTCCTGTTCACCTCCGATGAGGACGACGTCCGCGCAGCCGGCTGGACCGTCGTCGCTCGAACTCCCTGGCACCTGACCGTCGCCGACTGGACCGCCGACGGCGCACCGACGGATCTCCTGGAACTCGTCGCCGGGGCAGCGGTCACGGTCGGTGGATCAGTTACCCACGCACCGATCGACGCAACCGCGATGTCGATCGAATGGCCGTACGCCGACCTCCAGCTCGTCAACACGTCGATGTCCACTTCGCCCGAGTCGGCGACGGACACGATCGTGTTCGACGGCCGAGTCGATTGGTGGGGCGAAGACCGTGAGTTCGAGTACGACGGCAACGTCACCCGAATCGCCGTCGACGTCGCACCCGATGGCACCGTCACCGGTGGGAGCGTCGCCGGCAGCCAGACCGAGCAGGATATCCGCGGGCACCACGGTGGCGCGCGCTCGATCAATCGCGTCGTCTCCGGCGAATTCGACGAGTCGGCGAACGAGTTGACGCTCCGACTCGGCTCGGCCGGCGTCGTCAACAACTACACCCACGATGTGAGGTTCCGGTTGATCTAGGAGGTCGCCGTGCTGTCGGGCGGCGAGAGCCCCAGCGCGATCGTCGTCGCGCAACACCATCGAATGACCCGTTGTGGCCGTTCTGCTGGTGTTTTGTGGGCACGACGGGATTCGAACCCGGGACCTCTACCGTGTCATGGTAGCGCTCTAACCAACTGAGCTACGCGCCCTCGAACGCCACAAGCGACGTTTCTAGTGGAGAGCGAGCCTAGCGGCGCCGCAAGTTGGTCCAACGAGTTCACTCGATCACGCGCAACGCCACCTCGTTGGCCAAGAGTCGGCCGCGGCGGGTCAGCGCAACGCGCGTGGGTGTCACGCGTTCGACGAGGCCGTCACCGACGAGCTCGTCGAGTTCAGATCGGTCGAAGGCTGTGGTGTCGACGCCGTCGCGCGTGCGCAGCGCGAGTTGACGACCCTCCACCGACCGCGTGGCGTCATCGAGCTCTTCGTCGGCGGCAATGATCGACTCGTCGCGCTCGACGAGATCGATGTACCGATCGGGCGTCCGCACGTTCCACCACCGGCGACCCGCCTGGTGAGAGTGCGCGGCGCACCCGAAGCCGCGGTAGTCGGCCTGGGCCCAGTACAACCGGTTGTGGCGCGACTCGTGACCGGCACGG
>JBCBSO010000319.1:0-5304 GCA_039819205.1 Actinomycetota bacterium | reverse complement strand
CGGCAGCCGCTCGCGGATCAGCTCGAGACGCTCGACTCGACCGTCTTCGTGCCAGGGCGAGGTGCGCAACTGCTCATCGCTGTTCATCACCGTGAACGACACGTCGGGATGAGCCGAGAAGAACCGGCGTGAATGGTACGGCGCGAGCTCGCGCGCCGCCTCGCCGGTCCAGCGGGTACGTCGCAGCTGATGCCGGGTCATCCACGGCTCGAGTTCTTGCGTCTCCGCACGTCGCGTCGTGACGAGCGCCGGTCGACTCGGAGTTCCGTACACGGCGACCGAGCGAGGCCAACCCACGTACTTGCGCGCTTCGAGGTCGCACGGCCGGAACTCGCCGTCGGGCGATTCGCGCAGGCCCATTGGCGCGTCGATAGCCGCAGCATCGAACACCGGTCGATAGTCGAGCACGTCGAACAACTTCTTGACGACAAAGGCCTCCTCGGCAGTGACCGTGACGCCAGCGAGGCGCGCCGGCAACACCAACCATCCCGCCGGGCACTGGGCGACGCCAGCGAGATTCTTGTATGGCAGCTGTTTGACCGCCACAGCCGGAACCGATCAGACGCCGGCTGGTTCGTCGGCTGGGGGCGGAGGAGGCGGAGTCGCGCCGTTCGGTGTCGGTGGCTGCTCGCCGTACGTTCCGGACCCGGACGAGCCGGCCTGCCCGGTCGCCACCGTGGCCTGTGCCTGCAGGTGCGCACGTGCAGTGGCCAACTGAGCCTGCACCTCTTTGGGGTAGGCGCTCGAGGCGGTGGCCACGTCCATCGTGATGAGACCAGACGCCACGAGACGCGCGAGGTCCATCTCGATCGTCTGCATGCCTTCAGCGCCGCCGGTGGCCACCATGTTGCGCATCTGGCGCGACTTGCCTTCACGCACGAGGTTCTTGATCGCCTCGTTGGCCACCATCACCTCGTAGGCCGCGACGCGGCCACCACTGAGTGCCGGCAACAGGCGCTGGGAGATCACTCCTTGGAGCGCACCAGCCAGCATGATCTGGATCTGGTCACGCCGCTCGGCAGGGAACACGTCAATAATGCGGTCGAGCGCCTGGGCCGCGTCGTTGGTGTGCAACGTGGCGAACACGAGGTGACCGGTTTCCGCAAGCGACAGCGCGATCTGGATCGAATCGAGGTCGCGCATCTCACCGAGGAGCACCACGTCGGGGTCCTCACGCAGCGCGCTCTTCAGACCGGCCGGGAACGACTCGACATCGGTACCAACCTCGCGCTGATTGACCATTGCCACCTTGTGGTGGTGCAGGTACTCCACCGGGTCTTCGATGGTCAGGATGTGTACCGGTTTGGTCTCGTTGATCCGGTCGATCATCGCTGCCAGCGTGGTCGACTTACCAGAGCCGGTCGGACCCACCACGAGGACGATCCCGTACGGCCGGTTGAGCAGCGTGGTGCACGCCTGCGGCGCGCCGAGTTCTTCCAACGACCGGACGCGGAACGGCACAACGCGCAACGCCAAGGACAGCGCGCCACGTTGACTGAACGCGTTAGCACGGAATCGCCCAAGGCCTGGGACACCAAACGAGAAGTCAACTTGACGGTCGCGCTTGAGCTCGGCGACCTTGCGCTCGTCGAGCAACGAGTAGATCATCCGATCGATTTCGGCCGACTCGAGAACGGGGACGTTCTCGAACGACACGAGCGTGCCGTCGCGGCGCGCGGTGGCGGCACGACCGACGGTGAGGTGCAGGTCGGACGAGCCGGAGTTGACGGTCGCTGTGAGCAACGACACGAGCATCGGATCTGGTTCGGACATCACTGACTAACCTCCCGCCCGGGCCACTGTGGCCACAGGGATCGATGAACTTCTCGTTGCTGCTGGTCGTGGTGATCGTCGCCGGTCTGTTGATCGGCTCGTTTCTGACGGTCGTGGTCGATCGCGTGCCCGATGGCGGCTCGGTGATGGCACCGCCGAGTGCGTGCGGAGCGTGCGGGCACCGTTTGGGCCCGCTCGATCTGGTGCCGATCGTCAGCTGGGTCGTGTTGCGCGGACGATGCCGATACTGCGGCACCCGGATCGGCATCGAGCCGATCGTGATCGAGCTGGCGACGGCGACGCTGTTCGTGGTGTTCGCCGTCGAGTTCGGCGCTGACGCCGCGTTGCCTGCGTACTGCATCCTGGCGGCCGTGCTGATAGCGCAGACCTGGATCGACCTGCACACGCAGCGCCTGCCCCGGGAGATCACCTACGTCGGTTTGGTGCTCGGCGCGATCGCCTTGACGGTCGCTGCGGTGGTGCGCGACGACCCCGAACGGATTTGGCAGATGGTGCTCGGTGCCGGTATCGGACTGGCAGTGATGTGGACGATCTACGTCGCTAGCAAGGGCGGCATGGGTGACGGCGACGTCCGCTTCGCACCGCTGCTCGGGATGTACCTCGGCTGGCTCAACCCCGGTCTGGTGCCGGTCGGTCTGTTCTTTGGCTTCGTTGCCGGCGCGGTCGTTGGCGTGGCGATGATGACACGCGGTGAAGCAGGCCGCCGGACCGCCCTGCCGTTCGGGCCGTTCCTGGCGCTCGGCACCGTTGTGGCGATTCTCGTCGGCCAGTCGTTCATCGACTGGGTGCTCGGCCGCTGACATCAGATGTCGCCCTTGGTCCCATTGAGCACGCCGTACATCGCCGACACGAGCGCCACGGCGACAAAGCCGACGATCAGTCCGACGAACACGATCATCAACGGCTCGAACATCGTGGTGAACTTCTTGATCCGACTTTCGAGCTCGCGGTCGAAGTAGATGGACGCGACCTCAAGCTGCTGATCGAGCGAGCCGGTCTCTTCACCGACCTTGAACATCTGCTTGGCGGCGCCAGGGAACAGCTCGGTCTCGATCAGGGGGTCGCTGAACCCGCGACCCTCGAGCATGTGCGCCCGCGCGACCTCGAGCCGTTCCTGGAACACAACGTTGCTGGTTGCGTCGGTCGTCGTTTTGAGCGCCTCCGGGAGCGGCACGCCGGCACCGATCATCGCCGACAGAATCCGGCAGAATCGCTCAAGGATGGCGTACTCGACAATGCCCGAGATGATGGGGATCTTCAATACCAGCTTGTCTTTCCATACCTTGCCCGTGGGGTGCTTGAAGAGAAAGATGATCGATCCAGCAATCACGACGAAGATGCCCGCCGTAATGAACCACAGGTCGGTGAAGAAGCGCGAGAAGAACAGCATCATGCGCGTCGGTAGCGGAAGCTCAGCATCGAGCTCCTCGAACAGCGGCTCGAACTGCGGTAGCACGTAAGCCGCCAAAATCAGCACGGTGATCATCGCCAAGACGATGACGACCATCGGGTAGGAAAGGGCCTGAACAACCTTGTTGCGCGTGTCGATCTCACGTTCGAGATACCCAGCGAGGTTCTCCAGAGCGACGTCGAGCTGGCCCGTGAGCTCCGCAGACTGGAGGATGCCGACGTAGTAGTTCGGAAACACTTCAGGGTGGTTCGCCGCGGCCGCGGAGAACAGGCCCCCGTTGCGCAGCTCGTCGACAATCGTGCCGAGTGCACGCCTCAGCGCAACGTCTTCGGTCTCGTCGCCGATGGTGATCAGTGCGTCGGTGATCGGAATGCCGGCCTTGACGAACACGGCGAGCTGACGCGTGAAGTGCATCAGCTCCTTCTTCTTGACCTTCTCTTTGGTCAGCTCGAAGTCGAGTAGCCCACGGCGCTCCTCGATCTTCGTCGGGAACAGGTTCTGGTCGACGAGCGCCGCCCGCGCCGAACCGATCGTGTCGGCTTTGGTGACACCCTCAACCGAGGCGCCCTCTTGATCGATCGCGGCGTAGGCAAACTTTGGCATCGGATGCTCCGGGTCAGTGGGCGAACAGGGTGCGAACAACTTCGGGGATGGTCGTCACGTCGTCTTCGACCATCTGCATTGCTTCTCGGAGCATCGTGCGCATTCCTTGAGCAACTGCCAGACGACGCAACTCCTCGGTGGTCGCCCAACCGACGATCAGCCGGCGAATCTCCGGGGTGATCTTGAGGAGCTCGTACACTCCGATCCGGTCGCGGTAGCCCGTGTTCGAGCAGTAGCTGCAGCCGACACCGCGGTAGAACACGCTCTTCTCGCTGCCGCCGGAGTGCTGGCGGAACACGGCCAACTCTTCGGCGCCAGGCGTGTACGGCTCCCGACAGTTGTCGCACATCTTGCGCAACAGACGCTGGGACACCACGCCGACGATCGCCGAGGCCACCAGGAACGCTTCGATGCCCATGTCGAGCAAACGGTGCAGCGCCGCAACGGCGTCGGTGCCGTGCAGCGAGGAGAGGACGAAGTGGCCGGTAAGCGCCGACTGGATGGCGATGCGTGCCGTGTCGGCGTCGCGCACCTCGCCGACGAGGATCGTGTCGGGGTCCTGACGCAAGAGGGCCTTCAAGCCGGTGGCGAACGTGAGTCCGGCCTTGGCGTTGGTTTGCACCTGGTTGATCCCGGGGAACACGTACTCCACCGGATCTTCCACGGTGGTCACGTTCTTGCCGGTCGAGTTGATCTCGAGCAACGTCGCGTACAGCGTCGTCGTTTTGCCGGCACCGGTCGGGCCGGCGCAGATCACCATGCCGAACGGCGCATGGACCAGCTTCGAATACGTCTTGTACGTCTCGGCGGGCATGCCCAGCTCGGAAAGACCGACCATCGACTTTGACTTGTCGAGGATTCGCATCACGATCTTCTCCCCGAAGACCGTCGCCACCGAGGCGACGCGCACGTCGATATCGCGACCGTCGACCGTGGTCGAGAACTGGCCGTCTTGCGGAGCACGCTTCTCGACGATGTTCATCTGCGACATGATCTTCAGCCGGCTGACCAGCGGGTTGTGCGCCGACAGGGGAAGAGTGAACGCCTCGATCAGGTGACCATCGACGCGGAACCGGATACGTAGGCGGTCGTCGAGCGGCTCGATGTGGATGTCCGAGCTGCGGTCGCGCAGCGCCTGGCCGACCACTCGCTGCACGAGCTGCACGACCGGCGCTCTGTCGTTGCTGAGATCGACCGCTGCGATGGTGTCTGCGGCGCTCTTCTGCTCGTCTTCCTCAGCGAACGCCTCGACGAGGGCGCCGACGTCGGCCGACGATCGGTACATCTGCTCGATGAACGACGTGACGGTCTTGTCGTCGGAGGCCTTCCACACGAAGGTCGACCCTGTGGCCGACTCGACCTGCGCCCTGCGAGATGGCGAGGGATCGGCCGCGTACAGCACCAGGGTGCCATCGCGGTCTTCCACCGGGATCGCCTTGTGCTGTCGGGCCACGTCCTCGGGAAAGCGAGCAATGATCTCGGTGCCGAGATCATTG
>JBCBSO010000318.1:0-5309 GCA_039819205.1 Actinomycetota bacterium | reverse complement strand
ATGCGTGCGAAATGGTCGCTGACGGCCGACTTGAAGCAGTACATCCCACCCATGCAGAACCCGATCAGGCCGACCGTGTCGCACCCCGTGGCGTCGGCCGCCTCCTCGAGATCGCGTAAATGATCGGCGTCAGACAGGGTCGCCACCGCCGCCATCCGGGCGTCGAGGTCGTCACCGAGATCGCGGCCGGGAAACGGCTCGACGGCAACGGTCGACATGTTCCACACCGAGCACATCCGGCCGACCATCGCGTCGAACAACGGTCGGAGTCCGCCGATGTCGGGGGCGATCACCAACCCCATCGTCGGCCGTTCCGCCGGACGCTCGAACTCGGCCTCGGTTCCCGACGGCAACGTGATCCGCATGCCCGCGAACGTTAGAGCGGCACACGCACTCCGCCCGATTCGGCGCCGACGTACGGTGACAACTGCGGTGTGACACTTGGGGTCAGACCCCAACTGTCACACGACGCACCTCGATCACCCGTCGGCGAACACGTCGATCATCAGACGGACGTCGGCACCGAGAGGATACAAGATCGGACACGTTGCACCGGCCTCGATGTACTCCGCCACCTTGGCTTGCACCTCGTCGGGGGTACCCGAGGCGGTGATCATCTGCACGATGTCGTCGGGCACCAGCGCGCTCGCGGCGCGCACCTCGTCGTTGGTCGCCGGCCAGGTGAGCACGGTGCCGATCTCGTCGAGCAACGATTGCGGCACGCCCGAGGCGGCCATGATGTGCGGCTGCTGCCCGAGATACTGGGTGACCAAGAGCCGCGCCGCGTCGAGTGCGGCACCACGGTCGCGATCGACCGAACACACCACCAGCTGCGGCCGATCGAGGTCGTCGATCGAACGCCCGGCCTTGGCCGCACCGATGGCGAGGGCGTCGAGCGCCCGGCGGTTGTAGTCGGGCGACACCAGATAGTTGAGCACGACGCCGTCGGCGATCTCGCCCGTGAGCTCCATCATCTGCATGCCGGTGGCGCCGATGTAGATCGGCACGTCCTTCGGGCGTCGCGGTTGATGGACGTAGTCGAGCTCGACACCGTCGAGGTGCACGTAGGCCCCGTCGATGGTGACGGTCTCGTTGTTGAGCAAACCGCGTACGGCAGCGACCACCTCGCGCATCACGGTGAGCGGACGCGCCCGCTCGATGCCGACCTTGGCGGCCAATGGATCCCACCATGCCCCGATGCCACAGATCATCCGCCCGGGCGCGAGGTCATCGAGGGTGGAGAACGTCGACGCCAGCCGAGCGGGGTTGCGCGTCCAGCAATCGACGACCCCGGACCCGATACGGATCGAGTCGGTCGTCGCCGCGAACGCCGCCATCGGTACGACCGCATCGCGCACGAGCCGGCTGTCGGCTTGCCATACGGCGTCGAAGCCCTTCGACTCGGCGTAGCGCACCAGATCGATGCCCTCCGCGATCGAGTGGGCGTCTTGCAGATACAGCGCGGCGGGCGAAGTCATCGCTCCACTGTGGCATCGACACACACGCGGCGCCGACCGTTGGAATCGCGACCCCTCATATTGATGACGTTCAATATTGACGAATATCGATACGAGGCGTATGGTGACGGCATGCGCTTGCAACTTGCCCTCAACGTTCGCAACCTCGACGAGGCCATCGACTTCTACTCGAAGATGTTCGACGCCGAGCCCGCCCGACTCCGCCCGGGATACGCCAACTTCGCCATCGCCGAACCGCCGCTCAAGCTGGTGCTGTTCGAACAGGCCGACGGCGCGACCGTCGGCGATGCACAATTCGCCCACCTCAACCACCTTGGCGTCGAGGTCGAGCGCAGCGAGCAGGTGACCGACGCCGAACAGCGCCTGAGCAGCTCCGGACTCGACACCACCGGCGTCGACGACACGGTGTGCTGCTACGCCGAGAAGACCGAGACGTGGGTGACGTCACCCGAGGGTGCCCGCTGGGAGTGGTACGTACGCCACGGCGACGCCGAGCAGTTGCACAACACGGTGCTCGACGACCGCGTCACCACCGACGCGGACGCCTCCGGCACGTGTTGTTCGTAACCACGGGCGCGAAGCGCGCACCCTCTTGACATGATGCAGCCCATGGAGGCTGCAATCACCGCCCGCGAGCTGCGAAAGACGTTCGGCGACAACGACGCCGTGGCCGGCATCAATCTCGGCATCACCGCAGGAGAGATCTACGGGTTCCTGGGACCCAACGGCGCCGGCAAGTCGACGACGGTCAAGATGTTGTGCACCCTGCTGCGGCCGACGTCGGGCTCGGCCATCGTGGCCGGGTTCGACGTCGACACACAGCCCGGCGACATCCGACTGCGGATCGGCGTGGCACTGCAAGATGCGTCGATCGACGGCAAGCAGACCGGCCGCGAACTGCTCGAGCTGCAGGGCCAGTTGTACGGCCTGACGCAACGTGATGTCGCCCGTCGGCTCGACGAAGTGATCGGCCTCGTCGACATCGGTACAGCGATCGACGACCGGGTCGAGTCGTACTCGGGCGGCATGCGCCGTCGGCTCGACCTGGCAATGTCGTTGATCCACCGTCCGCAGATTCTGTTTCTCGATGAACCGACCACCGGTCTCGACCCGGCGAGCCGATCGGCGGTGTGGAACGAGGTGCGCCGCCTCAATGACGTGTTCGGGATGACGATCTTCCTCACCACGCAGTACCTGGAAGAAGCCGACGAGCTGGCCCACCGAGTGGGGATCATCTCGGAGGGACGAATCGAGGCGGAAGGCACACCCGGCGAACTGAAGCGGATGATCGGCAAGGACCTCATCGTCGCCGAGGTCGATGGCGAACCCGACGCTGCGGTGGCTGCGTTGACCGCACTGCCCCACGTCGACGAGGTGGATCTCCACGGCCAGGAACTGTCGCTGGCAACGCCGGACGGCGCGGCGGTGATCGCCGATGTCGCTGTCGCCCTCAACGGGTGCGGCGTCCCCGTCCGGTCGCTCACGTTGCGCACGCCGACGCTCGACGACGTCTTCCTGCAGGTCACCGGCAGCCATCTGTCCGACGACCCGAACCGCCACGACCGCGCCGAGGAGGCACCGGTATGAGCACCGACACCACCAGCACCGTCGACTCGATCGGCGGCCGACTCGGCGACGAGCCGTTGGCCCGCCGGGCCTCGTTCGCTCACGACCTCGCCACCGTGGCCCGCCGGGCGGTGCGCGGCATGTTCCGCGAGCCCGAGTTCTTCATCCCCGCGCTGATCACGCCGGTGTTCTTCTACATCGTCAACGTTGGCGCGCTACAAGACCTGGCCCAGGCGTCGGGCACCGTGACCGACTTCAAGGCGTTCCAGCTGCCGGTGGCGATCATCTTTGCCGTCACCGGGGTGTCGCGTGCTGGCGCGCTCGTCACCGACATCCAGAGCGGGTACTTCGATCGGCTGCTGCTCACCCCCACTCGCCGGCCGGCCTTGCTGCTCGGGTTGATGGCGGCCGACTTCTTGTCGGTCATCTGGTTGACCATCCCGGTACTGATCCTCGGGTTGTTGCTCGGCGTGTCGTTCACCACGGGACTCCTCGGTATGGCGGTGTTCCTCGTGTATGGCGCGCTGTGGGGCTTGGCCTTCGCCGGTTTCCCCTACGCCATCGCGTTGAAGACGGGCAATCCAGCGGCGGTGAACTCGAGCTTCATCTTGTTCTTCCCCTTCGCCTTCTTGACCACGACGTTCCTGCCCGAAGAAGCGCTGACCGGCTGGCTGGCAACGATTGCCACGTACAACCCGGTGACCTACGTGTTGGCCGGCCTTCGATCCCTGATCAGCGACGGCTGGGAGTGGGACACGTTGGCCGCCGGGATCGGCGCCACCCTCGGGGTGCTCGTGATCAGCTTCGGGTTGGCCAGCCTGGCCATGCGCGGGCGAATCGCTCGGGGATGAGGCGCCGATCACATCGTCTTCATAGATCTTCTAAGTCATAGGTTGTCAGGATTTCTGTTCGGTCCGTAGGATGGTTCTCGCACACCACCCACCACCAGATCACTCCAGCGAGGTCCACACATGCTCCTGCAGAACTCCCCCTTCCGTGAACTCGATGCGCTGTTCAACCAGCGCGACCCGCGCAGCTGGGACACCGGCCGCCCAATGCCGATGGACGCGTACCGGCGCGGCGACGACGTGTGGGTCCACCTCGATCTCCCCGGCGTGGCCGCCGACTCGATCGACATTTCCGTCGAGCGCAACGTGCTCACCGTGTCGGCCGACCGAGCCGCCGCCCGCGAGGAGGGTGACCGCGTGTACTTCGCCGAGCGTCATCGCGGCAGCTTCCGCCGCCAGGTGAGTCTGGGCGAGGGCCTCGACGCCGACGCCATCGAGGCCGACTACCACGACGGCGTACTCACGCTGCGCATCCCCGTCGCCCAGGTGGCCAAGCCGCGCAAGATCACCGTGCGCGCCAACCACGGCGCGATCGACACCGCCTCCGACGCGGTGTCCGACACGCCGTCCGACAGCGCAACCGACTGACCGAAATCCCGGGGATTTCCGGCGCCTCGCGCCGGTTTTTCTCAACAGAACGGAATGCCACCGGGGCGCGATCGGTTGTATTGATCACACCCCCCAACGACCCCCATACGACGCCCGACCGACACCCCCCGACGGTCGGGCGTCGTCGCGTCCGGGCCTCGGCGCTACACCACGATAGAGAAAACGTCCGAATCTTCTCGATCATTCGGTAAAACTCGTCTAATGTGCGCGCATGTCTCCCGACTACGAGTTGGCCGACGAGGTACTGGTCACCGAACCCGCCCAGCTGAAGGTGATCGCCGACCCGCTACGCAGTCAGATCCTCGACCTGGCGCTCGAGCGTGCGGTCACCGTCACTGAGCTGGCAGCGGCGCTCGATCGGCCGAAGTCGTCGCTCGCCTACCACGTCGATGCACTTGTCGATGCGGGGTTGCTCGCCGTGGTGCGCACGCGACGTGTGCGGGCGATCGACGAGCGGTTCTACGGCCGCACCGGTCGCACCTTCATCATCTCGCCGGGGGCCAAGGCGACCAAGGCCGGCACATTCCTGGCCACGGCTGCGAGCGAGATCGACCCCGACCTCGGCGAGGAATACATGGAGACGTTGCGCCACGTACGCCTGCGACAGGAGGACGCTCAAGAGTTCTTCGAACGCGTGGTGGCCCTGGCCGAGGAGCTGACCCGGCGACCGCGCCGCGGCGACACGATGTATGGCTTCGTTGCGGCGGTGTACCCGACCGACCTCCCGGTGCTCCCGGATCCCGACGAGGGGGCGCGGTGAGCGAGGACACAGCGGCGGTCGCGCGCGACGCCCGCACACCCCGCCCCG
>JBCBSO010000317.1:0-5310 GCA_039819205.1 Actinomycetota bacterium | reverse complement strand
TGTCGTATAGCTCGGCGGTTTTGTCTAACGATACTGTCAGATGAAGATACGGACTCAGAAATGTATACGTATTCCTGGATTCCACTTGAGTCTATTCTAGTGAATGCCTAGGTCGGCGGTCGGTTCGCCGGCCGAGCGCCCGAGTCATTGATGCTATGTCCAAGCATTGAGCATGACGGCCAGATCGCGTATGTGATCCGCCGACCACGTCCGTCGCCCCGACCACGAGCGTCGCTCCGACGACCACCATCGCGGAGACCGAAGCCGAAGCCGTCAAGTTGGCGTTCGATCCCGATGCGTTCGCCCAGACGCTGACCGCCGACGGCGAGATCTTGACCTCGGGTGGAGCGCTGCTGCCGGTCGAGGATGCCGACATCGCCGTCGCCGCCGGGGCCAATGCAGTGATCCGCGACATCGAAGTCGACGGCGTCGACTACCGGATGATCACCGCTCACGATCCTGAAGGCGGAGCAGTGCAGGTGGCGCGCCTTCGTGGCACGACCGACGACGTGTTGACCGGCCTCGTCGGACGACTGGTCGTGGTGGGTGTGGTACTGGCCGTCGTCGCCGCAGCGATGGGTTGGTTCTTGATGCGCCGGGCGACGCGCCCGCTTGAGGACCTCACGGCCGCGACCGAGCACGTGGCGACCACTCTCGAGCTCTCACCGCTCGGCCTCGACCGCCACGATGAGGTCGGTCGCGTCGCCGACTCGTTCGACCGCATGTTGGCGGCGCTCTCGTTGAGCCGCGAACAGCAGCGCCGGCTCGTGCAAGACGCCGGACACGAGCTACGGACCCCGCTGACGAGTCTGCGGGCCAACATCGAGCTGCTCGATCGCGCCGACGAACTGCCCGACGACGAGCGGGCGGCGATGTTGCGCGACGTGAACGAAGAAGTGATCGAACTCGGTGAGTTGATCAACGAACTGATCCAGTTGGCCACCGACGCCAGCGCGGCGGAAGAGTCCGTTGCCCCGATCGATCTCGCCGATGTGGTCGAGGGTGCCGTCGAGCGATTCCGTCGACGAACAGGACGCACCGTCAGCGCCACCATCGAGCCGACTCCGATCCTCGGTCAGGCCGCGCTGCTTGACCGCGCCGTGTCGAACCTGCTCGTCAACGCCGACAAGTTCAGCCCGGCCGACGAGCCCATCGAGATCGCGTTGCGGGGGCACACCGTGACCGTGCGCGACCACGGCCCGGGTATCCCGGCTGCCGACCGCGAGCGCGTGTTCGACCGGTTCTACCGCTCCGACACCGCACGCGGTGCGCCGGGCTCCGGGCTCGGACTGGCGATCGTTCGACAGATCGCCGAGCAACACGGCGGCACCACCAACGTGGCCGACGCGCCTGGCGGCGGTGCCGAGGTGTCGTTCACTGTGGCGTTGCCCGGCTGACACTCGCGCGCCACCATGTCGCCACGCCGTCGCCACGGCGCGGTGATACACCCGGCCGGTGGCCCAACAGGAGGCGCCTCCGCACCCGGTTGACACCATGCTCGACGAGGCGCCGTTCACGCGCACGCACCGCAAGGTGTGGGTGTTGTCGGCAATGGGTGTGCTGCTCGACGGCTTCGACTTCTTCATCATGGGTGTGGCGTTGCCGCTCATCGTCCAGCAGTGGTCGCTGGGATCGGTCGAAAAGGGCCTCGTCGGTTCGGCTGCCGTGGTTGGCGCCGTGGTCGGCGCGTCGTGCCTGGGCGCGCTGACCGACCGCATCGGGCGCCGGCTCGCGTTCCGTCTGGACCTCGGGATGTTCGTGGTGTTCTCGCTGCTGTCGGCAGTGGCGCCCGGGTTGTGGTGGCTGATCGTGTTCCGATTCCTGCTCGGCGTAGGGATCGGCGCCGACTATCCGATCGGATCGTCGTACGTCGCCGAGATCGCCCCGCGACGCATCCGCAGCCGGCTCATCGTGTCGGCATTCTCAGCGCAAGCGATCGGACAGCTGCTCGGCGTGGTGGTCGGGCTGATCATCTTGAACGTGTATCCCGAGTTCGACGCCTGGCGATGGATGCTCGGATTCGGCGTGATCCCTGCGGTGATCATCGTGTATCTCCGCCGTGGCGTGCCCGAGAGCCCGCGGTGGCTCGTCCACATGGGCCGCTACGACGAGGCGGCCGAAGTGCTGTCGGAATTCACCGAGCGCCCGGTCGACCGCGCGGAGCTCGCCGGCCACGTCGCTGGCGACGATGACGAGCAAATTGCACCCGCCCCGCCGCCATGGCGGCATCTGTTCCGCCGACGGCTGCGCCGCAAGACCGCACTCACCGCGGTGCCGTGGTTCTTGATGGACATCGCCACGTATGGCATCGGCGTGTTCACGCCGACGATCATCGCGGCGATCATCGTCACCGATACGAGTGGCGGAACGAGTCAGTATCTCGCCGACGACATCACCGCCACCGAAGGAGCGGCCTTCGTCGACATCTTCTTGATCGTCGGCTTTGCGCTGGCGATCTGGCTGGTCGCCAAGGTCGGCAAGATCAACCTGCAGACGATCGGCTTCATCGCCATGGCCGCCGCCTTGCTCCTGCTGGCGACCACCACTGGAGCAGACGGTGGCGACGACTCGTCGATCGTCGTCGTGTTCATCGGGTTCGCCGTGTTCAACGTGTTCATGAACATGGGCCCAAACTCGACGACCTATCTGATGCCGGCCGAGGTCTATCCAACGATGTCGCGCGCCAGCGGCGCCGGGTTCGCCGCCGCTGCCGGCAAGACCGGCGCCGCGCTCGGCACGCTCCTGTTCCCCATTCTGGAAGACGACATCGGGATGAACTGGACGCTGGCGCTGATCGCCCTCGGATGCCTCGTGGCCGCGGCGATCACCTACGTGCTGCGCGCCGAGGCGCGATCGGCGTCGGCATAGATGCGGTCGACCACCTCGTGGGCGGGCAACGCTGTGGAGAGCGGCAGGGGCGACGGACGGCCATCGCGCACCGTCTCGAGGAACTCGGTGACCGGGTTGAACATTGCACCCGCGCCGAACTCCAACGCGTCGATGCGCCGACCCAGGCCGAGATCGAGGCACGCATCGAGCAACGCGGGACCGGCGAGCGACTCCTCGGGCCCGTCGGCATAACGCCACACCACCGGCCCCTCCGGTGTTCCGTCGAGTCGGACGTGTAGCCGCTCGGCGAACAGTTCGATGTGTCGCTGGCTGGGCCGGTCGGTCATGTCGTGCCAGATCGAGGTGAGCGAGGCGAGCGCATCGTTCGGCAACGCCATCGTGGCTACCGCCAGATCGTCGATGCGGTCGAGGCCATGGAACTCGCGCACGCGTCCGTGCACCTCACCGATCGGACCGGCGATGTAGGAGATGATGTCGACGTCGTGGATCGAGTGTTCGAGCAAGGTGCCGCGTCCGGCGCGCGCCGGATCGGCACGCCAATCCGATGCGTAATAGCTCTGCGTCGGAATGAACTGATCGTCGCGGAACACGATCGTCATCAACCGTCCGGCCCGCTCGTCGGTGAGGAGCTGACGGGCCCAGCGAAACTGCGGAAGGAACCGCAACACGAGTCCGACCTGGCTGGCGACCCCGGCGTTCTCGACCGCCGCAGCCATGCGTGCGGCCGCAGTTGCGTCGGCGGCGAGTGGTTTCTCGCAGAACACGGCGACGCCGCGCTCGGCCGCCTCGCGCACCAGTCGCTCGTGCTCGGAGGTCCATGCGGTGACGAACACGACATCGACCGAGTCGAGCAGCGCCGACTCGTCGACGACCGAGGCGCCGCGCCGCTCCGCGAACGCCTCGGCCTTGGGTCGGTCGGGGTCGAAAACGGCAGTGATTTGGTGGTCGACGGAGCAGTGTTTGAGGAAAAAGCGGTGGGTTCTGCTGATGAACCCGGCGCCGAGGAAGCCGATCGAGAGCGACATCGAGCAGGACGGTAGCGTGGCACGTGGGATGGCGCCGACGACTGAACTCGACCGGGCGGTCAACGAACGATTGCTCGACCGCGAGCTGCGATACACCAGCGGGCGGCGAGCAATCGTCGAGGGCCTGCGCAACGCTCGCGATCCGGTGACGCTGCCGGAGCTGCTCGATCTCGTTCCCGACTTGGCGCAGAGTTCGGCGTATCGCAACCTGTCGTTGCTCGAAGAGGCCGGTGTCGTCCGCCGGCTCGTGCACGGCGGCGAGCACGCCCGCTACGAACTCGCCGAGGCGTTGACCGAGCATCACCATCACCTGGTGTGCGAATCGTGCGGGTTGGTCCGCGACGTCAAGTTCTCGGACCGCGTCGAACGAACGCTCGACGCGGCGATCGCCAAGGTCGCCCGCGCCGAGCGGTTCACCGCTCGTGGGCACGCGCTCGACGTGTACGGCGAGTGCGCCGACTGCGTGTCGTGATCATCGACTCGGCCGCGTACGTCGACGGTCGCCGACACGACTTCGATGTCGACGAGATGTCGATCGACGCCGTGTGTGCCGACCGCGGGTTCGTGTGGCTCGGGCTGCGCATGCCGACCGCGGAGCGGCTGACCGACTGGTGTGCCGCCCTCGAGCTCGCCGACTTCTCACCGGTGGAAATTCTCACGCCACACGCCCGCCCGGTGCTCAGCATCGACGAGCACACCGTGCATCTCGTGCTGCGCACGGCCGAGTACGACGATTCGCACGAAACGGTCAACCTCGGTGAGATGACGATCATCGTTGGTGCTCGCTCGATCCTCACCGTCCGCCACGGACATGCCAGCGCGCTGAGCGACGTACGCGCGTCGCTCGAAGCCAACCCCGATCGGCTGGGGCTCGGTCCGCCAGCGGTGTTCGCCGCGGTGATCACCAAAGTGATCGACGACTATGGCCCCGCCCTCGATGGCTTCGAGGGCGACGCGGTCGAGGTCGAACGCGACGTGTTCTCCGACGTTCGCCGGCAACCGGTCGAGCGCCTCTACCGTTTGAAGCGTGAGGTTCGCCGCATGTTGGTGGCCATCGATGCGCTCCAGGATCCGCTCGCTCGACTGATTCACGCCTACGGTCCGCGGCTCGACGACGATGTGCTCGCCGACCTTCATGAGGCTGCCGACCAACTCGATCGAGCGGTCACTCGGGCGCATTCGCTCAGTGGTTTGCTCGACGCAGCGCTCACCGCCAGCCTGACCCAGATCTCCGTGCGTCAGAACGACGACATGCGCCGGATCAGCGCGTGGGTGGCCATGGCGGCCGTCCCCACACTGCTCGCGGGGATCTACGGCATGAATTTCTCGTCGATGCCGGGCCTTGGCCTGCAGGCCGGCTTCGTGTTGGTGCTGGTAGCGATGATCGCGGTCGTCGCCGTGCTGTACCGGATGTTCCGCCGCTCCGGCTGGTTGT
>JBCBSO010000316.1:0-5328 GCA_039819205.1 Actinomycetota bacterium | reverse complement strand
CGGTCTCGCCACGTTGTTGATCTCTGCCGATCTGGAGGAACTCATCGGGCTGTCCGATCGATTACTCGTGATGCTGCGCGGCGGCATCGTCGCCGAACTCGATCCGTCCACGGTGACACCGGCCGACCTCGGGTCGTACATGACCGGCGCACACGCGGGGACGCCGTCATGACCGGTCGCATCCTGCGCGGATTGATCGCCCCGGTCGCCGCAGCGGTCGCGGCGATCATCATCTCGTCGATCGCGCTCCTCCTGTCCGGTAACGACCCGGTCGAGGCGTTCCGCGAGATGTGGAAGACGATCGACTCGACCCAGTCGATCACGATCATCATCAACACTGCGGTGCCGCTGTACATCTCCGGCGTGGCGGTGGCCATCGGGTTCAAGATGAACCTGTTCAACATCGGGTCGAACGGCCAGTACCTACTCGCCGCGCTCGTCGCCGGGTGGGCCGGTGCCGAAGTCAGCCTGCCGCCGTTCCTGCACGTCCCGTTCATCTTCCTCGTGGCGATCCTCGTCGGCGGTAGCTGGGCGCTCATCGCCGGCATCCTCAACGTGACGCGCAACGTCAACGTGGTGATCTCCACGATCATGCTCAACTACATCGCCATCGGGTTGAGCGCGTTCTTGCTTTCCGAGCTGTTCCGCGACAGAGAAAACGGCGGACTCGTCGCCCAGACCAAGGAGATACCGGCCTCGGGCCAGCTGCCGCCGTTGAACGCCCTGTTCGAATGGTTCGGGTTCGAGTTCGGAGAAGGAGTGGAGCTCTTCGGCTTCTTCCCGTTCGCCATCGCGTTGGGTGTCGGCTACCACATCCTGCTCAACCGCAGCCGCTTCGGATACGACCTCCGCCTGTCGGGCACCAACCCCGAAGCTGCGCTGTCGTCCGGTGTCAATCCGAAGAAGATGGTGTTGATCACGCTGTTCATGTCGGGCGCGGTCGCCGGAATGATCGGGCTGCCGTACCTGATGGCCGATCCGACGTTCCTCAAGTACGGAGACGCGTTCCCGACGATGCTCGGGTTCACCGGGCTCGGCATTGCGCTCCTCGGACGCAACAGCCCCGTCGGCATCGCCGCCGCGGCCATCGTGTGGGCGACGATCGAACGAGCCACCCAGCGCCTCGGCCCGATCGGTGTGCCGCCAGAAATCGGTCGGATCCTGCAGGGTTCATTCCTCCTCGCGGCGGTGATCGCCTACGAGGTGGTCAAACGGCGCAACGATGCAGCCGCCGCTGCGGCCGCCGCACAGGCAACACAGGACGAGCGACTCGCGTCGGGTACCGACTCGGACGGCGAGTCGTCCGACGGCCCGGCGCCATCGCCCACGTCCCCGGGAGGTGAGCGATGAGCCTGATCGTTCCCAACCAGGAAGAGGCCGACGCCGACCCGGTGACTCGTGCCTGGCACCAGCGACCGCACTGGCGGATCTTCTTGTGGACCTGCGTCGGCGTCGCCGTGATGTCGACGGCGCGCATCCTCTCGGGCAACGACGACCTCACCTCGAGTGGCACCTTCGGCGTGGCGCTCCGCACCGCAGCGCCGATCGCCCTCGCCGGCCTGTCCGGCCTCGTCGCCGAACGCAGCGGCACGATCAACATCGGCATCGAGGGAATGATGGTGATGGGCACCATCTTCGCCGGCTGGTGGGGGTGGGAGTTCGGGCCGTGGATGGCCATCGTCGGCGGCATCATCGGCGGCATTCTCGGCGGGCTGTTGATGAGCGTCGCCACCACCACCTTCGGCGTCAACCACATCGTCGCCGGCGTCGCCATCAACCTCATCGCTCCCGGTGTCGCCAGATTCATGGCCAACGAGCTGTTCAGCGATGTGCAGGGCGGGTCGGTCACCTCGTCGCCGGGCAACAGCGGCGACATCGGCGAGTTCACCGTGCCGATCCTCTCCGGCGGCGACCTGTTCGGGTGGAGCTCGCCGAACATCCTCGAATGGCTGGAGGACACCGGGTGGTTCATGATCGCCGACGTCGCCGGCTTCTTGCTCGGCATCACCTCCGATGTGTCGTGGGATGTTGCGCTCACCATCGGCCTGTTCTTCGCCGTGGCGTACCTGCTGTGGCGGACACCACTCGGCCTGCGCTTGCGATTCGCGGGCGAGCGTCCGTCGGCCGCCGATTCGCTCGGCGTCAACGTGCACCTCATGCGCTACACCGGGATGGCGATCTCCGGCGGGCTCGCCGGCATGGGCGGCGCCGTGCTCGTCCTCTTCGCCAACCGGTACCAGGAAGACCAGGTGGCCGGCCGCGGCTTCCTTGGGCTGGCCACGATGATCTTCGGCAACTGGATGCCCCTCGGCACGGCCGCCGGCGCGGGTCTGTTCGGCTACGCGCAGGGCATCACATTGCGCACCAATCCAGGTGAACTGGTGCGGGCACTCGTGCTCGCCGCAGCGCTCGGGTTGCTCGTGGTGCTGGCGTGGATGATCTACACCCAGAATTGGCGGGCCATCGTGCCGATGACGGCAATCACGCTCGTCACGTTCTGGGCGTACTTCGCAGCGCAGGAGCCGAACAACCAGCTCGTGTTCGTGACGCCCTACGTCGTGACCCTGATCGCCGTGTCGGTTGGCGCCCAGCGGCTGCGGCCACCCGCTGAGGAGGGCATCCCGTGGTTCAAGGGGATGCAGTAACCAGCCAGCCTGCGACGCTCGACGCCGAGCTGGCACGGCGCGTTCCCAAGGTGCTGCTGCACGACCATCTCGACGGCGGGGTGCGTCCGGCAACGGCGCTCGAACTTGCCGACGACATCGGCTGGTCGCTGCCGGCCACGGACGAGGCCGCGCTGCAGGCGTGGTTCACGCAAGGCGCCGATACCGGCGACATCCTGCAGTACCTGGCCACGTTCGAACACACGCTGGCGATCATGCAGCGCGCCGACGCGATCGAGCGCATCGCCTACGAAGCAACGATCGATCTGGCCGCCGATGGCGTCGTGTACGCCGAAGTGCGCTTCGCTCCCGAGTTGCATCAGGCAGGAGCGGAGCGGCTGCCGCTGGACGAGGTGGTGGCAGCCGTCACCAGCGGGTTCCGTCGAGGCGAGCGCGAGGTCAGCGCATCGGGGAACGCAATCACCGTCAACGCGATCTGTTGCGCGATGCGTACCGAGGCTCGCTCGCTGGAGATCGCCCGGCTCGTCGACCGGCTGCGATCGTGGGACGACAAGGTCGTCGGATTCGATCTGGCCGGCGCCGAAACCGGCTTCCCGCCGTCGCTCCACGCCGAGGCGTTGGCCTTCGCCCGTGCAACACATCTCAACGTGACGGTGCACGCCAGCGAGCCACCCGATCTGGAGCTGATCTCCGACGCGCTGGCGCACGGCGCCCACCGCATCGGCCACGGCGTGCGCCTCGCGGCCGACACGACAATCGACGACGCCGGCGACCTCGTGCTCGGACCTCTGGCGCAGCATGTGCTCGATCATCAGGTGCACCTCGAGATGGCGCCGACGTGCAACGTGCAGATCGGGGCGGTCGATTCGGTGCCCGAACACCCGATCGGACCGTTCCTGCGCGCCGGGCTGTCGGTCGGGATCAACACCGACAACCGCCTGATGAGCAACGTCACACCGTCGACCGAGCTCGCTGCGGTGGTCGCCGGCCACCAGCTCACATGGGCCGAGATCGAGCAGGTCGTGGTGAACGCGGTGGTGGCCTCGTTCGCCCCCCACGCCGAACGCGTGCGACTCGTCGACGACGTGATCACGCCAGCGTTCAGCGCCCTCGCCGACCCCACCGTTGGGGTCTGAGCGCAACGGTGGGGTCCGCAACGATCCGGCGTCGCGTTCGACCTGGTTCCCATCGCAAGTGCAACAATGGCGGCATGGGGCGGTTGTCTATTGCGTTCGTCGTCGGCGCGCTTGCGGCTGCGGCGTGCTCAACGAGCGGCGACGAGCGCACCGCGCCGACGAACGCACCGTCAACGTCGAACACGCCCGACACCACTGACGTTCCGGCCACCACCACCGCTGCGCCAACCACCACTGACGCGCCAACCACGACGCAAGCGCCAACCACCACTGCAGCGCCGACAACAACGGTCGACGCCGAAGCGGTGCGCACCGCCGCACAGATCAACGACTACGTCGCCGAGGCGGCGGCGTTCGATCAGGCCGGCGCCGATGGCCAGTTCCCGCAGGGCCTGACCTTCGCCGCCGGAGGTGCGCCCGGCTACTCGCGCTACGTGTTCCGCGAAACGTCGGCGGGCGTCGTACCGACGCTGGTCGAGGGACCGCTGCTCGACCCGATTCGTTGCCAAGACGAGGCCCTGCCGTGCTCGTATCTCGAGCTGCAGGCGCTCCGCGCGTCCGGCGCGCCGATCCCGCCCGAGCTGGCCATGACCCCCGACGAACTCAGCGTCTTGGTCGGGCAGCTCGACACGCTGGCGGCGTTCGCCGACGCCCATCGCGACGTCAATGCAGCGTGCGCGGCCGGCTTCATCAGCGACCGCATCCAAACCGCCAACATGGGTTCGCACTTCTACAAGCCTGACTGGATCAACGACGGCTTCGACCCCGCTCGTCCGGAGATCCTGCTGTACGCCCGCGCTGATGGGCAGCTGCCGAACGGCCCGGTCGGCCAATGCCGCAATGGCGTGTGGGAAGGCGAGCCGATGACACTCGTCGGCACCTCGTTCGTGATCCCGCCGTCGGTGATCGGCAACGAACACCCAGAGACGTTCGCCGGCCCGCTCGACAATTGGCACATCCACTACAACCTGTGTCGCGGACGCAGCTCGGGCCGCGACACGTTCGGTCCGCGTAGCGAATGTGAGGCCAGTGGCGGCAGCTACTCGGAGGCGTTGGGGTGGATGCTCCATGCGTGGGTCGACCCGTTCCACGACAACCAGCTCGGCGTGTTCTCGATGTGGAACTCGACGATCGCGCCAGCGCTCGATTCGACCACGATCCGCGATCAGCGCGAGGTCCGCGGCTCCGACTTCCCCGACGGCGCCGAGCAGTCGCTGATCACCGACTTCGTGTACTCCGGCGATCTCGAGGTCGGAGTGGGACAGCCACTGTTCTTCAACAACGTCGACGCGGTACCGCACACCGTCACCGCCGGCACGCCGAGCGACCCGTCACTCGACGAGTTCGACTCCGGCCTACTCAACCCCGGCAGCAACTACTCGCTCACGTTCGACGAACCCGGCGTGTACTCACTGTTCTGCACACTGCACCCCGACATGGTGGCCAACGTCACCGTCGACTGACATGTGACAGCAGGGGTGCGTCCCCCGCTGTGACACCACATGTGACAGCTGGGGTGTGGCCCCAGGGGTCACAAAGAGCCCCGCAGGGACGGGGGTGCGGTGCTG